>JAFPUX010000411.1 GCA_017413145.1 Kiritimatiellia bacterium
CGCCGAAGAGCGTGTCGCCGCCGCCGCGCGGCTGCCAGTGGTCCTTGGGGTTCAGGCGGCCGCCGGCGCCGACGGTGACGCGGTAGAGGTCGTTCGTCCCCAGGGCGCGGCGCACGTCGACCACCGCGCCGCCGCCGCCCCCGCCGCCGATCTCCGCACCGCCCATGCCGCCGCCGCCAACGGCGAGGACGCGCGCCTCCAGCGGGACGAGCGCGCGGAAGACGCCGCCCGTGCGGAAGACGTGCACGATGTCGCGGCCGACGCGGTAGACGTCGTCGCCGCCGAGCGCGAGCTGGCCGGGGATCATCGCGGCGAGCGCGGCGGGATCCGGGGGCGGGAGCGGCGGCGGAACCCAGTCGTCGGGGACGGTCCGCAGGAGCGCGCCCGTGTCGTCGCGAAGCGGCGTCCAGGCGGAAGTCGGCCTCGGGGACTTCACGCCGGCCGTGTTGAACGCGAGGCCGAAATGCGCGCCGTTCCATTCGCCGTAGGGGCCGGCGTTGCCGTCGCGGTTGCCGAGGCGGATCTCGATCGCGTGCCAGCCCGTCTCCTCGGGGACGAACGTGCCGGTCGCGAACTCGTTCCAGAAGTCGTGCTCGATTACCGTGCGGCCGTCGATGCGGAGCAGGCAGCTGTCGTCGAAGTACTTGCCGAAGACGTACTGCACGCCGCCGGTCATGAACAGGTAGCCCGCGTAGGCCCAGGTCTCGAAGTTCTTCCAGCGGAAGGCGTGGCCGCCCCAGCGGAAGTCCCGATCCTCGCGCAAATGCGCCATCGCCGGGCCGGGCATCCGGCACGCGCCGACCGCCTCGGTGGTCGCGATCGGGTCGGTCTTGTTCCATTCGCCCGCCAGGCGCGTCTGCCAAAGCCCCGCGTTCGGCGGCGCGTTCGCGGGGAAGTCCGCCGGCGGCGGCGCGGCGGCGAAACAAGCCATCGCCGCTGTCGAAAGGAAACTGGCTAACAGACGTCGCATCGAGCAATTGGTTGATTTCAAATTCCAGATTTCAAATTTGAGATTTGAGATTTGAAATCCCTTCATTTCACGCTCCGGTGCCCGTTGCACGCCGGATATGCGGAACAACCCAAGAACTCCGCCCCGTCGCGGTTCTTCCGCTTCACCATCGGCTGGCCGCACGCGGGGCACGCGGGCACGGGCGAGTCCTCCGCTTTCTCTTTCGGGAACAGCGGCGGCGGCTCGAATCCGGGCTTCCCCCACGTTCCGTTGCGAAGCCCCTCCTCCATCGCGGCCCGGAACTCCGCCATGCGCTGCTGGAACTCGGACACATGGTGCTTGCGCTCCCATTCCGCCTTCGTCGCGTCGTTGAGGTGCCGCTGCCCGGCGATGTCGGAGTTCTGCAGCGACGCGACCCACGCGCCGATCTGGCGCGACGCCGACTCGCAGTCCGCGACCAGCCGCTCGATCGCAGCCGTCTCGCCCGGCATTTCGCCGAGCCGCAGCGCGAACCGCAGCATCGACCGCACCTCGCCGGCCGAGCCGCGCGCGACGTAGAGGAACGAAACCAGCTCCGCTGTCGAGCCGCGCTCGAACCCCTCGGCGATGTTGTTCGCAACCGAAAGCGCCGCGCGGCGCAGCTGGTTCACGAGGTCGCCCTTGAAGCGGAAGCTCGGCGCCTCCGTGAGCTTGAACACGGCGACCGCCAGGTCCGTCGCCGCGTTCCACGCCGGCAGCTCCTCGAACCGCTTGAACGTCGCCATGAAAACTCCAATCCGAAATCTGAAATTTGAAATCTGAAATCTGAAATCTGAAATCGCGGCCGTGGCGCAAGCGCTACGGCCGCGGGGGGGCGCCGAAGGCCGGCGTCGAGAACGGCGGCGTCTCCGTCCGCCCCTCGCGCCAGTCGCGCACCGCCTCGAGCCGCGCCTTCATGCGCGCCTCCGCGCCGATTCCCGCCGGCTCGTAGTAGCGCCGCCCGGCGAGCGACTCCGGCAGGCACGACATGCGAGCGATCTTCTCGTCCGTGTCGTGCGCGTAGGTGTAGCCCTTGCCGTAGTCGAGCTCCTTCATGAGCCGCGTCGGCGCGTTGCGGATCTGCAGCGGGACCGGCTCGGCCATGCGCTCCTGCGCGTCGGCCGCGACGCGGTGGTAGGCGACGTCGAGCGCGTTCGACTTCGGCGCGAGCGAGAGGTAGACGACGATCTGCGAAAGCGCGCAGTTGCACTCCGGCATTCCGATGTTGTGGCACGCGTCCCAGACGGCGTTCGCGAGCAGCAGCGCGTTCGGGTCCGCGAGCCCCACGTCCTCGCTCGCGAACCGGATGCACCGCCGGGCCACGTAGAGCGGGTCCTCGTCCGCCTCGAGCATCCGCGCGAGCCAGTAGAGCGCCGCGTCCGGATCGGAGTTTCGCATCGACTTGTGCAGAGCGGAGATGACGTTGTAGTGCTCCTCGCCGCCCTTGTCGTAGAGCAGCGCCTTGCGGTCCACCAGGTCCGCCAGCACCGCCTCGTCCACGATACGCACGCCCTCCTCGTCGACGCGCGCGTTCGCGACCGCCGCCTCGAGCGTGTTGAGCGAGAGCCGCGCGTCGCCGTTCGCGTTCACCGCGATGCGGCGCAGCGTCGCGTCGTCGACGCGGATCGGCACGCCGCCGAACCCCTTCGGGCTCTCGAGCGCGCGCCGCAGCAGCGACGCCACGTCGTCCTCCGAGAGCGCCTCCAGCACGAACACCTTGCAGCGCGAGAGCAGCGCGGAGTTGACCTCGAAGGACGGGTTCTCCGTCGTCGCGCCGATCAGCGTCACGCTCCCCTGCTCGACGTAGGGCAGGAACGCGTCCTGCTGCGCCTTGTTGAAGCGGTGGATCTCGTCCACGAACAGCACCGTCCGGATGCCGAGCCGCCGCGCCTGCTCGGCGCGCGCCATCAGGTCCTTGAGTTCCTTGATGCCGCTCGTGACGGCGCTGTACGGGACGAACTCCGCCTTCGTGCTCTTCGCGATCACGTTGGCGAGCGTCGTCTTGCCGACGCCCGGCGGCCCCCAGAGGATCATCGACGGGACGCGGTCCTCCTCGATCATCCGCCGCAGCGCCTTGCCCTCGCCGAGCAGCTGCCGCTGCCCGACGACCTCCCCGAGCGACTCCGGCCGCATGCGGCTCGCGAGCGGCTGCGAAAGGTCGGCAACGGGCTCCGCGCCGCCCCCGGCGGGGGCCGCGGCGCCGTCCAGCAGCGACATCTGCCGCAATCCCCGGGCGCGTGGTTTCATGGCGCGCCATCCTACCAAATCCCCGCCCCCGAATCAACCGGACGCGCGGTTGATTCGCGCGCGCGGTTTTGGTAGCATCCGTCCGCATGCCACGCACCGGTTCCGCGATTTCCGCCGCGAACGCGCTCGCCCAGCGCGCGTTGTCGGTCGCCGCGCTCGCGGCGGTCCTCGTCTCGTTCGCGGCGATGGAAGGCTGCCGCGTGTACGGCGTCCCCTCGCGCGACGGCATGACCGGCCGTACGGTGAAAATGGAGGTCACCGGGTACGACTCCGGCCAGAAGTCCTGCAACTGGACCTACGACCGCCACGGGAAGCCCGTGGTCGCGAGCGGCCCGAACAAGGGCAAGCCCAAGGCCGTCGGCGTCACCGCGAGCGGGACGCGCGCGAAGCACGGCACCGCCGCGGCCGACACGGACTACTACCCGTTCGGCACGGTGCTGCACGTGCCCGGCTACGGATACGCGACGGTCGAAGACCGCGGCGGCGACATCCGCGGCCCCCGCCGGCTCGACCTGTGGTTCCCCTCCGAGCGCGAGGCGCGCAAGTGGGGCCGCCGCAAGAACGTCTCGGTGACCGTCTGGACGAAGCGCAAGTAGCCGCGCCGCCCTACCGGCGCACGAGCGCGAAGAACCGCTCCTCGTAGGCTTCGAACGCGCCGCGCTTCTGCAGCAGCGCGCCGAGCTCCTTCACGAGCGAGGGGTCGCGCTCCGCGGCCGCGAACGCGCGCTCGATCTCGTCCCGGACCTCCGGCCCGAGCGCGTCCTTCCGGTCGAACATCCGCCGCTCGGCCATTTCCGCGAAATTCTTGCGGGCCGACTTCGAGACCACTTCCCAGAACAGGCGCACGAGGCACACGTCCCACGGCTCGTCCACGCCCTGCACGAGCGCCAGGTAGGGGTCGCCGCGCGATTCGACGTCCCGCTTCGCGTCGGCCGCGACCGCGGCGAGCGGACGCCCGACCTCCTCCTCGCTGAACGACTCGCGCCGCAGCGTGTAGCCGTAGCGCAGGATGCGGACGGAGGCCTCGTTCTCCGCGAGCCACTTCGCGTACTTGCGCGCCTCCTCGCCGAAGCCCTCCAGCAGCATCTCGGAATACGCGGAGGGCGTGACGATCTGCGGGCGCGCGAGCTTCATGCGCCCCGTGCGGATCCGGCAGCGGTCGACGCTGTCCATCGTCTCGCACACGAGCACGTAGCCGAGGATGGTGTTGCCGAACGTCTCCAGCGTCCCGGACGGCGGGACGAGGATTTCGGTGTTGGACACCGCGAAGCGGAAGTCGAGGAGCCGGTCGTTGCCCATGGCGGGGGGAATGCTACCAGAAACGCGCCGAAAAGCAAAGCGCCGCGCCCGCGCGTGACTTTCGCGGGCGGATGTGCTAGTATGCGCGCCTCTTCCGCATTCCACCACCCCGATCGCCATGCACATCCTCGTCACCGGCGGAGCCGGATACATCGGCAGCCACACCTGCGTCGCGGCCTACGCCGCGGGCCACACGATCACGATCCTCGACAACCTGTCGAACAGCTCGCCCGAGTCCCTGAACCGCGTCGAGCGGATCAGCGGCAAGCGCCCGCGGCTCGTCGTCGGCGACATCGGCGACCGGTCCGTCGTCCGCTCGGTCCTGGATTCGGAGAAGTTCGACGCCGTCATCCACTTCGCCGGCTACAAGGCCGTCGGCGAGTCCGTCGCGAAGCCCTGGGAGTACTACCAGAACAACGTCGCCGGGACGCTCGTCCTCCTGGACGAGCTCCGGAAGCACGGGGTTCGCAACTTCATCTTCTCCTCCTCGGCGACGGTCTACGGCAACCCCGACCCGAAGAACCTCCCCCTGAAGGAGACCGCCCCGCTCGCCGCCCTCAACCCCTACGGCGCGACGAAGCTCTGGCTCGAGGAGATCATGCGCGCGATGTCCGCCGCCGACCCGGCGTGGCACTTCCTCCTGCTGCGCTACTTCAACCCCGTCGGCGCGCACGAGAGCGGCCTGATGGGCGAGGACCCGGCCGGCATCCCGAACAACCTGATGCCCTACATCACCCAGGTCGCGGTCGGCCGCCTCAAGGAGCTCACGATTTTCGGCAACGACTACCCGACGCCCGACGGCACCGGCATCCGCGACTACATCCACGTGTGCGACCTGGCGGAGGGGCACGTCGCCGCGCTCGCGAAGGTCGCGGACCTGCCCGGCTGCACCGCCATCAACCTCGGCTCCGGCTCGGGCGTCTCCGTCGCGCAGCTCGTCGCCTCCTTCGAGAAGGCGCTCGGCCGCCCGCTCCCGCACAAGTTCGGTCCGCGCCGCCCCGGCGACGCCGCCGCGTGCTACGCGGACGCCACCAAGGCGCTGCAGCTCCTCGGCTGGAAGACCAAGCGCGACTCCGACGACATGTGCCGCGACGCCTGGAACTGGCAGGCGAAGAACCCGAACGGCTACAAGGACGCCTAGCCGGCCATGCCACGTCCCCTTCCCGACCCGCTCCGCGAGGAACTCGGCGAGTACCTCCGGCGCGAAGGCTCGAAGGAGCCGCCGGAGGCGGCCGCGCTCTCGGCCTACCTGCACGACTGCGCGCAGCGCAGCTTCCGGGACCGCATTTTCGACGCGATCCGCCGCAGCGGCCTCGCGGACGTGGACGTCTATTCGCGCGCCGGCATCTCCAAGAGCACGTTCAGCCGCATCCGCAGCGGCGACCGTCCCGCCAAGGACGTCGCCATCGCGCTCGCGTTCGTCCTCGGCCTCAGCGCCACGCAGGCCGACGCGCTCCTCGGCTCGGCCGGCTACTCGCTCTCCCGCGCGGACGTCGGCGACCTCATCGTCCGCTTCTTCCTCGAACGCGGCGTCCACGACCTGCTGGCCGTGAACGACGCCCTGTTCGAACACAACCAGCCCCTCCTCGCCGGCGTCCGTGACTGAATGAAGAATGATGAATGATGAATGATGAATTGAACTTCTGACCATCAGACCATCCGACCATCAGACCATCCGACCCTTCGACCATGAAAATCGCGCTCCTCCTCGCCTATTTCGCCCTGCTCGTCGTCATCGGCTTCTGGTGCCGCCGCAAGGCCGCCAGCGTCGACGGGTTCGTCCTCGGCGGCCGCACCGTCGGCCCCTGGCTCACCGCCTTCGCCTACGGCACGAGCTACTTCTCCGCCGTCGTGTTCGTCGGCTACGCCGGACAGTTCGGCTGGAAATATGGCATCAGCGCGACGTGGGCCGGCATCGGCAATGCGCTGATCGGCTCGCTGCTCGCGTGGGCGGTCCTCGGCCGCCGCACGCGAATCATGACGCAGCACCTCGATTCCGCCACGATGCCGGACTTCTTCGCGAAGCGCTTCGGCTCGCCCTCGCTCAAGCTCGCCGCGTCGGCGATCATCTTCGTCTTCCTCATTCCCTACACGGCGTCGCTCTACAACGGCCTCTCGCGCCTCTTCTCGATGGCGTTCCCGGGCTTTTCCTACTCGGCGTGCATCGTCGTGATGGCGGTCCTCACCGCGGTCTACGTCATCGCGGGCGGCTACCTCGCCACGGCGATCAACGACTTCATCCAGGGCGTCGTGATGCTCTTCGGCATCGCGGCGACGATCCTCGCGGTCCTCGCGAGCAAGGGCGGGCTCATGGCGGCGATGGACGGCCTCGCGCGCGTCCCCGGGCCGGAGATCGTCCCGGGCGCCGGCCCCTCGCCGGGCGTGTTCACGTCGTTCCTCGGCCCCGATCCGCTGAACCTGCTCTTCGTCGTCGTGCTCACGTCGCTCGGCACGTGGGGCCTGCCGCAGATGGTGCAGAAATTCTACGCGATCAAGAACGAGGGCTCGATCAAGAAGGGCACGCTCATCTCGACGCTCTTCGCGTTCGCGATCGCCGGCGGGTGCTACTTCCTCGGCGGCTTCGGGCGGCTCTTTTCGGAGCAGATTGGCGTCACGGAGGCCGGCGCGCCGGCGGGCGGCTTCGACGCCGTCGTGCCGAAGATGCTCGAAGCGGCGATTTCGACGGACGGCCTGCTGATGGCGCTCGTGGTGGTGCTCGTCCTCTCCGCGTCGATGTCGACGCTCTCCTCGCTCGTCATCACCTCCAGCTCGACGCTCACGATCGATTTCATCCGCGGGACGGTCGTCAAGGACATGAAGCCGAAGGCCCAGGTGCTCTGCATCCGCGTGCTGCTCGTCGTCTTCATCGCGATCAGCGCGGCGCTCGCGCTCGTGCAGTACAACAGCACGAGCCCGATCGCGTTCATCGCGCAGATGATGGGCGTCTCGTGGGGCGCGATGGCCGGTTCGTTCCTGGCGCCGTTCCTCTACGCGCTGTATTCGAAGCGCGTGACGCCCGCCTCGTGCTGGGCGTGCTTCGCCTTCGCCGTCGTCCTCACGACGGCGAACGCGTTCGGCTGGAAGCCCGTGCTCTGGCCCGGCACCGCGATGACCCCGATCCACTCGGGCGCGATCGCGATGCTCGCGGGGCTCGTCATCGTCCCGGTCGTGTCGCTCTTCACGCCGCGGCCGCGCCGAGACCTCGTCGAAGGCGCCTTCGCGTGCTACGAGAAGACGACGCTCGTCCGCCAGTCCACGGCGCTCGGCGCGGAAACCATAAAGTAAAGTAATTCCCGCGCCCGCGCGCGTCGCGCGAGAAGCTGCACGGCGCACGGATCCCCGCGGTCGCATGCGGCGGAAGTTTTAACACAGAGAAACACGGAGCGGCCGGAGCGGCCGATTGTCCGCTTCGTGCCGTTTTCGGCGTTTTTGCCGTTACAAAACTCAAGGTTCTTTGGGCGGGGCTCCGCCCCGCACCCCGCGGCGCATGCGACCGCGGCGCACGAGCAACCCAAAACAGCCCGAACGGCGAACCGGCAAATGCGCCGATGGAGCCGCGAAGCGTACGTTGGGCCGCTCCGGCCGCTCCGTGTGGGCTCCGTGTTTCAAAGCCTGCGGCGAATGCGCCCCGTAGAACGTCGAGCGGACCGGACAAGGGCCGGAAGCGGAGATGCGCCGCGCGGGTGAATTGCAAGTGAAATGAGGCGGCGGGTCATGCGGCGGGAGATCCGGCGGCCTTCTCGGTGGCTGAAAGACCGCCGAGCGAGGCGCGATGGATTTCGTTGATCCGCTCGGCCACCTCGTGGATGCGCTGCGGCGAGATCCGGGAAAAGTCCGTCCCCTTGGGAAACCACCGCCGCAGCATCCGGTTGGCGTTCTCCACCGCGCCCTTCTCGTAGGCGGCGCAGGCCCTGGTGTAGTACACCTTCGCGCCCAGCGCGCGGTCCAGTGCGCGTTGGTCGAGGAATTCGCAGCCATTGTCCGTCGTCACGCTCCGCACGGTCCCCAGCCGGCCCGAGCGCCTCATCCGGCGCAGCGCTTCGAGCACTTCGGCCTGGTCGATGCGGCGCAGCTTCTCCGTTCGGTAGAGCCGCGTGTGGCGGTCGAACAGCACGAGCACGCCGCCGCGGCCGCCGAGCCCGGACACGACCGTGTCCATCTCCAGATGCCCGGACTGGCGCGGCGCGTTCGCCTCGGGCGGCCGTTCTGCCAGCGTGCGTCGTCCCGGCACGACGCGCGAGGGATGCGCCTTGGATGCCTTGCGCCGCCGTCGGGCTCCGTAG
>JAFPUX010000412.1 GCA_017413145.1 Kiritimatiellia bacterium
CGCCCCGCCCTCGGCGGCGGCCGTCGCGAAAGCCGCGCGGGCGTTGGCGATGGCGGCGCGCGAGGAGTAGGTGGCGCTCGCCACGGCGTCCACGCGCGCGGTGACGGCGACCTCGGGCGGAAGGCCGTCCCAGGCGTGCCACAGGCCCGCGTCGCCGAGCATCCCGAAAAACAGCGGCGATTCCTCGTTGGGGAGCTTCGGTTCCACCGACGCCACCCGACCGCCTTCCACCCGCACCACCACCGGCACGGGGCCGCCGTAGCCCATGGCGTCGGGCGCGAGCGCCGTCGAATCGACGACCAGCGCGTCGCCGTCGGCCCGGACGGCGCCACCGCCGGTCTCCGCCCCCGCCTCCGGCGCAGGCTGCGGAGCCGCTCCGGGATTCAGTCCCTCCTGCACGATGGCCCCCGCCACCACCAGCAGCAAGCAGGCGGCAAGGCGGAACACGTGGGCGACAATGTCGCGCTTTTTCCTGGGTGGAGGGGTCGCGGGGCGGATTTCTTCGGGGTTTGTTGTCTTTTCCATATCGCGATTCTACAAGTTCGAGCGGACTCAAGTCAAGGATTTTTCCCGGCGGATTGCGGTGCCGTGCCCCCGGGCACGAGGCGGACGCCGCCGCCGGGGGTGGAGAGAACCCAGACGGCGGCGAGGCCGGGACGGGCCGCGAGGGCTTCGCGTCCGGCGTCCGGGCCGAGGACGAAGAGTGCCGTGCTCCACGCGTCGGCTTCGGCGGCGGTCGGGGCGAAGGCGGTCGCCTGCAGGACATCGCTCCGGGCGGGCTGGGCGGTCCGGGGGTCGAAAAGGTGCCCGACGAGGGTGCCGTCGGACGTCTCGACGAAGCGCTCGTAGTTGCCGCTGGTGGCGCAGGCGATGCCTTCGGAGAGGGCAAAGGCGCGCAGGGGCGGGGCGTCGGGGGCGCCGCGCGGGTCGCGCAGGCCGATGGTCCAGGTGCCGCGCCCGACGAGGGTTCCGCCGGCGGCGCGGAGGATGTCGTGGGGCGCGGCGGCCCGTGCGGCGGCGGCGGCGTGGTCCGCGCCGAGTCCCTTGGCGAGGCCGCCGAAGTCGAGGGCCATACCTCTCACGGCGAGGCGGCACGCGCCCGGCCAGCGCTCGATGGCGGCGAGGTCGAGGAGCGTTTCCGGCGGCGGGGCGCCGTCCTCCGGCGGGGGTGCGCCCGGCGGACGCCGCGCGAAGCCGTGCGCCTCCAGGAGCGGGGCCACGAGGGGATTGAACGCGTCGCCGGACGCGCGGGCGGTGTCGAGCGCGAGGTCGAGGGCGGCCTCGAACGGCTCGCCGACGTCAATCCATTCGCCGCTCCCGGCGGTTTCCCGGAGCCGCGCGAGGGGGCCTTCCGCGCGGAAGGCGCTGGTCTGCGCCTCCACCGCTTCCAGCGTGTTGCTCGCGGCGGCAACCATCGCGGCCCCGGCCTCCTTCGCGTCGTCGCCCCGCACCAGCAACCGGACGCGCGTCCCCATCGCGTTCCATTCGAAAGTTGCGGGGGCGTCGGCGCGGACGGGCAGCGCGACGCCAAGCCAAACAGCGGCTAAGGCGACGAAGAGGAAGAGCGCACGGGAGCGTTTCACGGGGCGTCGGCCTTCCGTTGTGCATTCCAGAAGGCGAGGGCGTCGTCGAGCCAGCCTTCGGCGGGGGTGCCGAGGCCGAGGCCGAAGCCGTGGGAGAGGCCGGGGGCCAGGCGGAAGCGCGTCGGAATGCCGGCGGCGGACATCGCAGCGAGGCGGCGCTCCATCGTGCGCCAATGGGCGATGCCGTCGCGGTCGCCGCAGACGGCGTAGGTGGCGGGATCGCCGCGCCGCCATTCGTCGAGACCCGTGTATTGCATCACGACGGCGGCGGGACGCGGCAGGTCGCGCTCGCCGAACGCCGCCGTGCCGTGGGAGCCGAGCCACGCGGCCATCCGCGCCCCGGCGGAGCCGCCCCAGAGCGAGTAGCCGTCGCTTGAGACGCCCAGCTCCTCCGCACGGTCGAACACGACGCGGATGGCGCGGGCGAGGTCTTCGCACGCGGTCCGCGCGCCGGGACGGTAAATCAGCGCAAAGGCGTTGACACCGCGCTCCGAGAGCGCGAGCGCGTGCGGAAAGCTGTCGTGCATCGCCCCGACGAAACAGAAGCCGCCGCCCGCGTTCACGATGGCGAACGGCGCGCCGGGCTTCCCGCGGAAGAAGAAGAGGCCGGTGTCGCGCTTGGCGGGGTCGGCGCGCTTTTCGTCCTCCGAATAGAGGTCGAGAAAGACTGTGCGGCCCGCGGCGGCGTCCGCGCGGAGGCGGTTCAGCACGGCCACGGTCGATTCGGGGCGGATCTCCGAATACCACGCGAGGCGCAGGCCGCCGAGCGTTTCGCCGCTCCAATAGCCC
>JAFPUX010000413.1 GCA_017413145.1 Kiritimatiellia bacterium
CCCGCAGTCGTGCTCCGTGACGACCGCCTCGACGAGGCCGGCCAGGCGCCGGACGGCGGCGCGTTCGCGTGCGTCCGGCGCGAGCGGGGCGGCGCCGAGCCTGTCGGCGAGGGCGTCGTAGGCCGCTTCCTCCTCCTCGGGGACGAAGCCGGCGAGCCGGAGGTTGTCCAGGATCGCCTTGGCGAGCGCGGTTTCGCCGGCACGGTCGTACGTCTGCGCGAGGTGGAACTGGAGGTGCCTCTCGCATTCGATGCATTCCGGGGAGCGCAAGGCCGCCTTCTTGCCGCGGCGGGCGCGGCGGGGGCGCCATTCGTCGTCCAGCCGGTCGAACGCCACGGCGAGCTTGTCCTTCGCCTCGTCCGTTTCGCCGAGCGCGTCCAGGACGCAGGCGAGGGTGTCGAGCGAGGCCGCGCTCGCGCGCAGCTGCACCTCGACGGCGCGCCGCGCGGGTTCGAGCGCTTCGGCGTCGCGTCCGAGCAGGTGCAGCGCCCAGGCGATGTTGTTGAGGGCGCGGCTTTCGACCGGGTCCTCTTCGCCGCCGACGGCGAAGGAGAGCAGGTTCGAGCTGGCGGCGAGCGCGCCCTCGGGGTCGCCCGAAAGGAACAGGTACCGGGCGTGCGCCATCGCGGCGCGGGCTTGTTGGCGGCGCGCGGCGCAGGTGGCCTCCTGCGTTCCTTCGGACGGTCCGTGGCCGTCGTCCCTCCGGATCTGCAGGTCGGTGCGCTCGGGCGCGTCGGCGAGCGCGAGAAGGGGGAGAAGGAAGAGGAGGAGGAAGAAACGTTTCATGGCTGTTCGGACGTTGTGGACTTGGCGTGAGGGGTCAAGGGGACTTGGGAGACCGTGGGGACGAGGGGGACGGGGTGTTGGGATTGTTCACAAATCGCAATTGTTCATCATTGTCCACAAATCACAAATTGCAAATTTCACTCCGCGAACTCCGCGGACTCCGCGTGAAGTTTTTTCGCCGCGGCCGGCGTGAAGGAGCCGTCCGGACGAATCGTTCCGAGGAAGGTCGTGCGTTCGGGCGGGTTTCCGGCGGGCGTGGACCGTTCGACGTCCTTTTTGCCGTCCGCCGTTTCGATCGTCATGACGGCGCGGCGCGGCGTTCCGGGCGTTCCGCGCGTTTTTGAGAAACCGGAGATGCCGGTCGCCTCCTCCGGAATCTCGAACCAGGCGTCCGCATGGAGGACCTCCAGCG
The DNA here is from genome assembly GCA_017413145.1 of Kiritimatiellia bacterium. Classification (GTDB taxonomy): domain Bacteria; phylum Verrucomicrobiota; class Kiritimatiellia; order RFP12; family UBA3636; genus UBA3636. The sequence goes on from JAFPUX010000413.1 coordinate 1,199, forward strand.
TTTCGTTTCCGGGATCGACGCGGTATTTCGCGAAGTTCCATTCGACTTCCGAGGGGTCGACGAGAAGGAACGCGCCGCCGTCGAGCGCGTGGAGTTCGAAGACCTCGGTGCGAAACAGGGGTGACAGTATCCGGGTCTTGCCGTCGGGAAACACAACGCGAGCGCCTTTTTGCCGGTGGTCGAAGAATTCGAGCCGGAACGGAACGGAGCCGGGTAGCGCGACGACCGTCCACGGGGGATCGACCTGGGCCGCATACGGGTCGCCGGTTCCGGGTTCGAAGCGGCCGTCCGGCTTCGCGAGCCCGAGATAGGTCCGCCCCGCGAGCGAGTCTCCGACGGGAACGCCGCCGCCGACCGTCGTTTCGCCGTGCTTCGTTTTCACGATGATCGAGTCGGACGAATGCCCGACGACCGCGCTCGCGCCGTCTGGAATCGCGATCCAGCGGGTTCCGTTCATGATTTCGACCGTTTCGGCAGCCGGGTCCACGCGGTATTCGGAGCGGATGTATTCGAATTTCAGTCCGTCGATGAGGTAATAGGCTCCCGACGCGAGCCGGTAGACGGCAAACGGTCCGGCGCCGCCGGTGTCCATCCAGATCCCGATCCGCTTGCCGGACGGGAAGTCGATCCACCGGTCGTATTCCGCGAGGAAGGGATGGGCCGGCTTGAACGCCACGGAGAACGGGAGGGGCTCCGTCCCCGCGGCGGGCGCGTTCGTGGCGGCCGAGTCGAGAGGAAGTCCCCAGAGGGAAAGCACGGCGGCGGCGGCTTCGACGGTATTCGAGGCCGCGATGGCGGGAATGGGGTCCGACGGATCGAACGGGTCGCCGAAATAGTGGATGCGGAGCGCGGGAATGCTCCAATCGTATTCGACGAACAGCGTTTTCTCCTCGCGGGCGCCGTCCGGCGTCGAATAGTGGATGCCGCTGTAATACGAATCCGTTTCGACGAGAGGATTGCCCGCGTTGTCCTTGACCACCCATTTCTCCTCGTGCCCGCGCCCCTCGTCTCCAATCCAGTGTTCCACGGGAATCCCGTCTCCGAAGTCGGAGATTGCCGAAGGACCGAGGCGTTCCGCCCAGGCGGCGGCCGGCTCCCGTTTCTCGTGCAGAAGCCATTCCTGCTCGTGGATGGTGCGGATGCCGACCGCCGCGCGCCGCGCATTCGACGAAGCCGTGGAGCTGCCGGTCGCGGAGACGGCAACCGGCCCGCGGGAGCAACTTGTGACGAGGGCGAGGAGGGGGAGGAGGACGCGGAGTTTCATGGGTGTAAAGTTGAAAGGGTAAAGGGTAAAGTTTTGAGGTGAGAGGTGAGAGGGTAGAGGTTGGGATTGTCCACAAATCTCAAATGTTCACAATTGTCCACAAAGCCAAATTCAAATCAATCCTCCGCGACCTCCGCGGACTCCGTGCGTGGCTCATCCGGCAACTTCATGGCGAAGTCCTTCACTTTGCGGAACTGGTAGAAGCGCTTCGGCCAGTTGTTGTCTCCTCTGAATCGCCGGACGACGTTCGTTCCCGAGAGGAACTCGATGCTCCAGACGGTTCCATCGCAAACACTGGATGGATAGAGCTCGTCCCATCCCTCGAAGCGCGCCGCCGCGAGCCAGCCCACGATGGACCGCCATTCACGGTCGGTGCAGACGTGGTCGCGCCGTTTGGTCGAGTTTTGCTCCTTGCGGTAGTCGTCGCCGTTGCGGTAGCAGTCGATCTTCACGCGGCGCTCGGGGAAGACGAGCGTCAGGTCCTCGACGTGTTCCCACGGCGCGCCGCCCTCGTAGTAGTGCAGCGCGTCCGCGCCGAGGGAATCGGCGAAGGCGAAGCCCGTCGAAACGGCCGGCGCGCTCGTGGCGGGGTCTTCGGCACGCGGCGGCGCGGGGGCGAGGGCAGCGCGGATGGCGGGAAGGTGCGCGGGGTCGATGCGGAGGAGGTGGAAGCGCCAGAGTTCGGTCCCTTCCGCGCGGCTGCAGATGGCGACGACGCGGGTCGGCCCGGCCCCGAACGGCAGGAGGAGGAAGCGTTCTGCGCACGCATAGGCGACGGTCCAGGCGTCGATTTCGTCCGCGTCCGTGAGACCGACCTTGAACCGGGCGGGGCGCTCGCCCGAGAACTGCCCGAGGAGGAATGCGCGGTATTCTTCGGACGGCGCGTCCACCGCGAAGGATTCGATGAGGAGGTCGAGCAGGCGCCGTTCGGACGGGTCGTCGAGGAAGGCCTTGTAGAGCGCGAGGACGCGGGCGTTTTCGTTCGGCGGCGAGGTCCGCTTGCGCGGGGGCGCCGCGGCCGGCGCGGGAATGAAGAGCACCATGCCCTTGCGGACGACGTCCGGGCTCTTCAGGACGTCGCGGTTCGCCTCGAAGATTTTGTTGTAGCGCGTCGCGTCGCCGTAGAAGAGCCGGGCGACGCCGGAGAGCGTCCCGCCGTCGTCGCCGGAGCCGATCTCGTAGCGGCAGGGCGGCGCGTGGAGGGTCAGCCAGGGGTTGGCGGGCTCGACGCGACCGTCGGGCTCGATGCGTAGGGACGTGACGGTCTCCCCGTCCAGCATCACGACGTTCCAACGGGCCGGATCGCCGTCCTTCGGACAGGGAATCCAAAAAGCCGTTGGGACGCCATGCTGCGTTTCAAGGACGCGGGCGATCGCCCCGGCGGCGTTCTGGGCCGGCCATCTCTTGATGCGGTAGTAGCCCCGTTCGGGCGGTTCGGACACGGTTTCGTCCGAGGTCACACGGACGCACCGCTGCGTGCCGGTCGCGGTATCCTGGAACCACAGAAGCCAGCCGCCGCCGTGCGCCTGATTCCAGGATGTCATGTCCCGGCACGCGAAACGGTTCGCGTCGCCGCCGAAGAACCCGCGGCCCAGTTCGAGCGCGCGGCGCGCGTCGGGAACGGGGATCTCGGTCCGGTTGATGCGCGGGTCTTCGATCGTCGTCGCCAGCGCCGGCGCGGCGGCGAGGGCGAGGAGGGGGAGGAGGGCGAGGATTTTCATGGGTGAAAAGTTGAAAGGGTAAAGTTTGGGGGTGGAGGTAAGAGGTTGGAGGTGAAAGGGTAGAGGTTGGGATTGTTCACAAATCTCAATTGTTCACAATTGTCCACAAATGCAAATCCAAATTCCAGGCGTGGCGGGGTCAAGGGTTGAAAAGGTCGGAGATCCGGTTGAAGAGAAGGGACAGGCAGAACAGGCCGAGAAGGACGACGACGAGGACGAAGATGGCGGTCACGCGAGCGCCGCGGCGGGCCTTCCGGTTGTGGCGGAGGATGTCGTCCGGCGTCGGTTTCGGACGGCCCTCGCGTTCGGCGCGTTCCATGTTGGCGACGAGGTCTCCGACGGTGCGGCAGCCGAAGAACTCCTCGGGAGCGAGACGTCCGCAGGACATCCCGAGCCGGAGAATCTCGGCGTCGAAATTCTCGTCGTTCTGCGTTGCGAGGAGAGTCCGGAAGGCGTCGTCCGGAATCATTCGGGCGAGGGCTTCCGGATTTTCGCAGACCGCGGACTCGACGAAAACGCGGCGCACTTCGGCGAGCATCCGCGGCACGGGGCCGCTCTCGGGCGTCCTCGCGCGGAGGCGGAGCTGTGCGAGGGCGGCGCGTCCGGCCCGATCGCCGTTCCAGCGTCCCGCGGCGGGAATCGGCGCGACTTCGCCCGCCGCGGTGCGGCGTTCGAGTTCGCGGACGGGGTTGAGGCGTTTCATGGATGTCCTTTGGTTGAAGGGGTTGAAGGGGGTGAAAGTTGAAAGGGTAAAGGGTGGAGGTTAGTCCCACCAGAATTCAAGCCATTTGTAGTCGACCGTTCCGTCTTTGTCGAACTCGACTCCAAAACGCCAATGGTTCTCGGTCCCGCCGCCGGTCAGGAACCAACGCGCCCGATTGTCCGGGTCGCGTCCGTCCCAAAGCCCCTGCCCGACGAGCCTTGCGACTTCGTCCTTCGTCATTCCGGCGCGGACCTTCAGAAATCCTTCACGCGAAAAACCTTCTCCGCAAACGGTTCGCGCGGGGCGGCCATCGCAAAGCAATTGCTGGAGCGAGAAGTCGGGAAGCCACACGGTGGAAAGGACGGTGTAGGCGAAAAAGAACGCGACCGTGGCGGCAAGCCGCAGCGGACGTTTCAAGAAGAACGAAGCGAGCCAACCGGCGAAGAGGACCGCAAGCGCGAAACCCGCGATCCGGCGTTGCGCGAGAAAGGACTCGATGCCCGCATCGATCTTGATGCCGCCGCGGGAAATCGCATGCCAGAGGGAGCTCAAAGGTTTCGCGAGGTTGGCGAAGATCAATCCAAGGACCAGTCCGAGGAGAATGCAGCCGATCCAAATGGCGATTCGGCGAGCGCGCGTGGGAAGTAGGGTTCTCATTTCGTATTTCCTTTCTTTGCGGACTTCGCGGACTTGGCATGAGGGTTCAAGGGGACTTTGGGGACAGGGGACTTGGGAGACCGTGGGGACGAGGGGGACGGGGTGTTGGGATTGTTCACAAATCGCAATTGTTCATCATTGTCCACAAATCACAAATTGCAAATTTCACTCCGCGAACTCCGCGGACTCCGCGTGTGATTCAGACTCCGCGCCCCCCCCCGCGGACTCCGCGTGTGATTCAGACGCGGCGGGCGTGTTCGTGGCGGGAGGAAGGTGCATGGCGAATTTCTTCACTTCGAGGAACTGCTCGAAGAGGAACGGCCAGTTGTTGGCGCCGCGGAAGGAGCGGACGACGTTCGTGCCCGAAAGGAAGTCAATGCGCCACTTGGTTCCGTCGCACGCGGGGGACGAGTAGGATTCCTTCCAGTTGTCAAAACGGGCGGTGTTGAGCCGCAGCAGGACGTTTCGCCATTCCTCGTCCGTGCAGACGTGGTCGCGCCGCAGCGTCGCGTTCGTCTTCGCCCCATAGTCGTTTCCGTTGCGGTAGCAGTCGATCTTCACGCGGTGTTCCGCAAAGACGAGAGCCATGTCCTCGACGCGATTCCACGGCGCCCCCCATTCCCAGTAGTGCAGCGCGTCCGCGCCGATGGTCTCCGCGAAGGAGAAGGCGGAGGAGTCCGTGTTGGCGGGCGGGTCGGCGGGGTCGCGCCGTTCCGGGGGGATCCGGGAGTTGAACGGAATGAAGAGCGAGTCCCCCGCGCGGATGCGCGAAGGATCCGCGATGTCGTTCATTTCGACGAGCCGCGAGACGGGAACGCCGAGCGCCTTTGCAATGCCGGAAAGGGTGTCTCCCGCACGAATTTGAATGACGTCCGCCGGAGAACCGTCGGCAGCAAAAGGATAGGCGGGCGCCGCCGTCCCCGCGGCCGGCGCATTCGTGGCGGTGGCTTCGGCCCGCACCGGCGCGGCCGCGAGGGCGAGGAGGGGGAGGAGGAGGGCCAGGCGTTTCATGGTTGAAGGGGTTGAAGGGGTTTAAAGTTGAAAGGGTAAAGGGTAAAGGGTAAAGTTTGGAGGTTAGAGGTTAGAGGTGGAAGGTTGCTGTACGGCGGGGGATACTACCACATTCCCGAAATCGAATTGTCATGGAATTGTAAAACTTTCGCGGCGGGGTGGCTCCGCGTGGCGGGGTGTACGGGATTGGGCGGCGTTGCACGGCGTGGCGGGGTTCCGCCACACCGACTGCGGCCGGGTGTCGCGGCTTTGCCGCTCGCGGGCAAGAGGGTTCACGGGGCGGGCTCCTTCGCGCCCTCCGCGGACTCCGCGTGGGGCGAGGGGGTCAGGCTTTCCAGAAAGGCGAGAAGTTTTGACGTGGCTTCGGATGTGGGAATCTGGAGCCAGTTGGAACGGCGGTGCGCAAGACGAGCGGTGTAATTGCGGTCGGCGAAAGTGCGCCGCACGCGGCGCACGATGCCGGCAAGGTCGGTTTCGAGCATCCGCGGGTCGCGGCAGATGCACCGGTCGATCAGGTCCAGCGTCCGGGCGCGGTCGACGCGCCCCGCGAGGAAGAGCATGTCGAAGACGTCCTTGCCCCGGTTCGAGATCGGGCCGAGCCGGAGCAGGCTTCGCAGTTTTTCGACGAAGACCTGCTCGGGGGAATTGGCGAAGAGGACGGCGGGCTCGGCGGCGGCCGTTCCCACGTCGAACGCCATCTCGACCTGCTCCACCCCGGGGAGGGCGTGGACGCCGATGTCGAGCTTCGCCTGGATGGTGTCGCCGGTTTCGTCGCGGAGGGAAAGGAACACCCGTTTGCCGCGATAGTCCTGCTGCCGCAGTTCGACGATGTCGCCGACGAGGTCGATGGCGACGCCGGCGACGCCGTCCAGGCCGCGGACGAGCGCGCGGATGGAATCGTCGTCGATGGACCGGTGGACGAAGTCGACGTCGAGGTCCAGCGTCGTGCGGCGGATGTCGCCGGTGAGCGCGGCCATCACGACGCCGCCCTTGATCGCGAGCTGCGCGCGGCGACCGCTCCGGGCGAAGGCCGCGAGAAGGATGTCCTGCGCGAGTTTTTCCTCGACATTGGCGTCGGTGTAGCCGCGGGCCTTCAAGGCGACTTCGGCTTCGGCGAAAGTCGGCATCAGAAAACCTCCTTTTCGATGGAGGCGAGGATGGAGTCGCGATGCGGAAATGCGTCGAGGTAGTCGTCGATCTTCGCGGGATACAGTTCGGCGCTTCGCGCTCGCAACGACAGGATGACCTCCTTGTAGAGTTCGTAGGGCAGCTTTGTCCGCATCCGGACCGCGTCGATGGCGAGGCGTTCGAGGTCGTAGGTGCGGCAGGGGGCGCCGTTCCAGTCGATGACCGCGACGCCGACGCCGAGGATGGACGAGGGGACGAAATGCTGCCGGATCCGCCGGTCGGCGATCCGCGTCGTGTCGCGCGCCGTCGCCAGATGGAGCCGGTCGGGGACGACATCGGTCAACCCTTGGTAGAAGAACGCGCTGTCCAGTGCGATGACGGCGTCCGGATAGCGCTTGGCGGCCAGCTCGGGAAGCCCGGGCGACGGCTTGTCCGAATAGAGCCCCCACCCAACGCGGTGAAGCTCCCCAGCATCCAGCTTCTTGCGGATCGCGTAGTCGGAGCCAAGCAATTCTCGGCATTCCGTGTAGGTCAAGATCATTTTGGATTTCCTCCACAATCATTTATCATTTGTGGATGATTTCCAAAGAGTCTAGCACGTCTCCCACGCGAAGGCAAGCGGATTCTCGTTGGTCGAATTGGTTGAATCATGGCGAGGGGACGAGGGGTGTTCGGGATTGTCCACAAATCTCAATTGTTCACCATTGTCCACAAACCACAAATTGCAAATTTCACTCCGCGAACTCCGCGGACTCCGCGTGAGATTCAGACTCCGCGCCCTCCGCGGACTCCGCGTGAGATTCAGACTCCGCGCCCTCCGCGGACTCCGCGTGAGGTTCCAACTCCGCGGACTCCGCGGCGGCGGGGCGCGGCGCGGGGGCGTCGGAGACGGAGAAGGTCCGCTCCGCGGAGTTGGCGCGGAGGTCGGGGTCGTACATGCCGGCGAGGGTCGCGGGGAGGGCGGCGAGCGTGCCGGGCGTCTCGGCACGGAGACGGTAGGAGAGCGAATGGACGCCGCGCGGGAGCGAGCGCAGGTAGAAGCACGTGCGGTCGTCGCGGTGCTCGACGTAGGCGCTGAGCGCGCCGTCCCACCGGTAGCCGCTCAGCGCGTCGACCGCTTCGAAGCCCGCCGCCTTGCGGTCCTCCAGCAGCAGGTATTCGTAGTCGTTGTCCGCTTCGACTTCGAGCGTCACTTCGAGCAGGTCGCCCGCGCGGACCGCGGCGCCGTCCGCGAGCGGTTCGCGCGCGAAGCGCGTCGTGGCGAGCGCGACCGGCGCGCCGGACGCGTCCGGCGCG
>JAFPUX010000414.1 GCA_017413145.1 Kiritimatiellia bacterium
CCGCGGCGGCGCCGCCGTGCCGCCCGTCGAGCTTGGCCGCGCGGTCGAGCTTTCGCGCACCGGGGAGAAGCCGGCGGTCGCGATCTGGACGCTCGGCCCGCAGGACGCCTGGGCGGCGGAGCTCGCATCGCTCCTGAAGGCGCGCGGCGTGGACAGCGTGCACGTCGACGCGCGCTTCGCCAAACCGGTCGACGCGGCGCTGTTGCGCGCGCAGGCCGAAGCCGGCGTGCGTGTCGTCTGCACGTTCGAGGACGGCGTCCGAACGGGCGGCTTCGGCGACGGCGTGCGCGACGCGGTCGCGGACCTGCCGGCGCCGCCGCGCGTCGTCTCCTTCGGCTGGCCGGACCGCTTCGTCCCGCACGCCTCTTCGGTCGCCGACCTTCTCGCGGCGTGCCATTTGACCCCCGCCGACGCCGCCTCCGCCGTCCTCTCCGCCCTCTAGCGACCACCTCTAACCTCAACCCCCGACCCCTCCCATGCTCAAAGGAATATCCCCCCTCGTTTCGCCCGACCTGCTTTCCGCCCTCTCCCGCATGGGGCACGGCGACGAACTCGTCCTCGGCGATGCGCACTTCCCCGCCGAAACCTACGGCAAGGCGAATGGCGCCGTCGTTCTGCGCGCCGACGGCATCTCCGCCGCCGCGCTCATGGACGCGATCCTGCCGCTCTTCGAGTTGGATTCCTACGGCGACGACCCGCCCATGATCACGATGGAGGCCGTGCCGGGCGACACGCTCGACCCGGACGTCGAGGCTTCCTACCGCGCCGCCGCCGACCGGGCCGGCTACGCGTGGGCGAAAATGGGGCGCCTCGAGCGCTTCGCGTTCTACGAGCGCGCCAAGAAGGCGTTTCTGATCGTCCAGACCGGCGAGACGCGCAAATACGGCAACATCATCCTGCGCAAGGGCGTCACGCCCGTCGGCTAGCGCGGTTCCAACTATTCCGTGGCCGCGGGGACCGCGGCCGCTACCGGAAACAATGGTAGCGGCCGCCGTCCCGGCGGCCACGCATTTTGCGGAACCGCTCTAGTCTCCGGGAGGAAAAGAACACGCGGCGGCGACCGGAAACGGTCGCCGCCGCGCGCGTTCGGACGATGCACGGCGTCGGGGGCCGCGTGCGGCCTCCGACGCCGTGCGAATCCGCTTACCCGAGAGCCGCCTGGATTTCGGCGAGCTTCGCCTTGAGCGCGCGCGGGATGCGCGGCGCGTTCGCCAGCTCCTCCGTCGAGTCCTTCGAAGGCTTCTTCTCGTACTCGGCGTAGGTCGCCGCGACGCCCTCGATCTCCTTCTTCCAGCCCTCGACGTCGACCTTGAGGATCTCCTTGAGGAACTTGGGATTGACGGTGTCCTTGCCGGTGTTGTTCTCGAGCGAGATGTCCTTGGCGAAGGGCAGGTAGCCGATCGGCGTGTCCTGCGCCTTGACCTTGCCCTCGATGCGGTCGCAGATCCACTTCAGGACGCGGCTGTTGTCGCCGAAGCCCGGCCACATGAACTCGCCCTTGTCCGTCTTGCGGAACCAGTTCACGAAGAAGATCTTCGGGAGCTTGGTCGCGTCGGGGCTGAGGCGCTCCATTTCGAGCCAGTGCTGGAAGTAGTCGCAGACGTTGTAGCCGAAGAACGGCAGCATCGCCATCGGGTCGCGGCGGACCTTGCCGATGTCGTTCGAGATGATCGCGGCGGTCACTTCGGAGCCGGCGGCGGAGCCCATGAAGACGCCGTGCGCCCAGTCCTTGGCCTGGTTCACCAGCGGGATCGTCGAGGGACGGCGGCCGCCGAAGAGCATCGCGTCGACCGGGACGCCGATGTTCTTGCCCTGGTACTTGCCGTTGAAGCCGTCGCGGTCGAGCACGGGGCAGTTCTCGGCGGGCGCGGTGAAGCGGCTGTTCTTGTGGGCGGCGACGTAGCCGGCGGCCTTGATCTCGGCCTTGGTCATGCCGGGCTTCGGGCCCATGCGGTAGGGGTCGTCCGCGCAGACGTAGCAGGGGTTGCCCTTCCAGTCGACGCCTTCCTTCGGGGCCTTGACGCCCATGTCCTCCCACCAGATGTCGCCGTTCGGCGTGAGCACGACGTTCGTGAAGATCGTGCCCTTCTTGCAGGAGTGCAGCGCGTTCGGGTTGGAGTCCATCGACGTGCCGGGGGCGACGCCGAAGAAACCGTTCTCCGGGTTGATCGCGTAGAGGCGGCCGTCGGCGCCGGGCTTGATCCAGGCGATGTCGTCGCCGATCGTCTCGAGCTTCCAGCCCGGGAGCTTCGGCAGCATCATCGCGAGGTTGGTCTTGCCGCAGGCGGACGGGAACGCGGCCGTGACGTGGTAGGTCTTCTTCTCGGGCGAGGTGAGCGAGAGGACGAGCATGTGCTCGGCCATCCAGCCCTCGTCGCGGGCGAGCACGGACGCGATGCGCAGCGCGAAGCACTTCTTGCCGAGCAGGGCGTTCCCGCCGTAGCCGGAGCCGAACGAGACGATCTTGTATTCGGGATCCTCGGGGAGCTGGCAGATGTATTTCTTCTCCATCGGGGCGCAGGGCCACGCGACGTCCTTCTGGCCCTTCTTGAGCGGGGCGCCGACGGAGTGCAGGCACGGGACGAACTCCGCGCCCTTCTCGATCTCGGCGAGGACCTTCGTGCCGACGCGCGTCATGATCTCCATGTTGACGACGACGTAGGGCGAGTCGGTGATCTCGATGCCGAGCTTCGTGATCGGGTTGCCGAGCGGGCCCATCGCGAACGGGATGACGTACATCGTGCGGCCCTTCATGCAGCCGGCGAAGAGGCCCTTCTTCGGGTCGAGGAGGATCTTCTTGAGCTTGTCGGGGGCGATCCAGTGGTTGGTCGGACCGGCGTCGATCTCCTTGGCGGTCGAGATGAACGTGCGGCCTTCGACGCGGGCCACGTCGGACTCGTGCGAGCGGGCGAGGTAGCAGTCGGGGCGGAGCTTGGGGTCCAGCTTCGTGAACTGGCCCTTCTTGACCATCATCTCGCAGATGGACTTCCACTCCTTCTTCGAGCCGTCGCACCAGACGACCTTGTCGGGGGTGCAGAGCTTCGCGATCTTGTCGACCCAAGCGTGGAGCTTGGCGTTTTTCGGGGCTGCTTTCTTGGCGGCCATGTTGTTCTCCTGGTTGATTGGTTCCGCGCCTGCGCGCGGGCGTTTTCCGTAAAAGTGCGGCAAAGGATAGCCTTTTCCCCCCGCAAAAGCAAGCGGTTTCCGCGCCCGCGCGGGAAAAAGCGCGAGACGCCTACTTCATCAGCAGGATCGTGCCCGTGGGCGGAAGGTCGTAGGCGACGACCGCGACGCCGCACCCGCCGCGGCCGCCGGGACCGATGGAGCCGGTGTGGGCGAAACCGGAGCCGCCGCCGCCCGCGCCGAGGCCGTCCGCGCCGTCGC
>JAFPUX010000415.1 GCA_017413145.1 Kiritimatiellia bacterium
GCCCTCCCGCCGCGATAGCCGACGCGGAAGCACCGGTAGGGGCTGGAAAGGATGCGCAGCATTTGCCGGCCGGGATCCACGTGCCAGTCGGGCGAATCGTCCGCCCGCGCGTGCGGCAGCGGCGCCTGGCGGAAGAAGGCGACGCCCTCCCCGCCGAGCGAATCCTCGAGGAAGAGCGCCGGTCCGGTCACGTCGAACGGCCCCTCGCAGCGGGAGAGCAGACGCTCCTTCTCGAAGTAGAGGTCGTCGTGCCGGTCCGTGTCGTCCACCAGCTGGACCTCGACCAGCCGCGGATGCTCCCAGGCGTAGCGGAACTCGCCGCCCTCCTCCGCTCCGTACGGAAGCGCACGGACCTCGGATTCGACGGGGGCGGGCATGGAAGAAAGGCCCCTCTCTACCGAACGGTGATGACGGCCGGCTTCCCCGCCGGTTCGTCCGACGGAAGCTCGCGCACCTGGATGGCGTTGATCGGACGATAGCCGGTCCCGTTGCCCGAGAATGTTACCGCGACATCCTCCGTCGCGTCCGTGGCAGTGAAGGTTCCGACGATGGATGCGCCATACCGATACGTCGTATCGCTGCCGTTGGGACCGATGGGCCGGGGCGGCGTCCCGTTCACGGAAATCATCATGCCGGCCTCTTCGGACCGCGAGCTGAAGGAAACGATCTGGACGAGATAGTCATGTCCGCGGACCAGATTCTTGAGCCGGAGCGTCATCACCGTTTCCGGAACAGAGGCGTCCCAGTAGAGCGCACGTTTGAGCAGCCAGCCGTAGTTCGTCCAGTCGACGTGCCCCATCCCTTCGATATGGCTCGAAAAAGAAGGGGACACGTCGATGTTCTCGGCAAGGACGTTGTCGCTTGCGCCCCGTCGGAACGAGATCCCGTTTACGGGCTGGTTCTGGTCAAGGGTCGCGTAGGCGTAGACGAGCGTCCCGTTCGTGAGGATCGAAGTTTCGTCCGGCCCCATCGGCGAAACGGTCCACGGCGTGACGGGCGGAGTGCCGATCCGGAAGGAGAGGTTCGTCGTCGCAGACTTGTTCGCGTCGGTCGCGACCGTGACCGCGCACGCGTAGTCGCCGTCGGCGAGGTTCGCGATGTCGAACGAGGCCGTCGCGCCGGTCTGGTCGCGGAGCGCCACGACCGCCGGCGCGTTGGTCAGCGAATAGGAGACGTCGTAGGACGTCGCGGCCGCGCCCTGCGCGTCCGTGCCCAGCATGATCCCGCCGAGCGAGACGGTCGCCGTGGCTCCGGACACCGAAACGGACGCCGATCCGATCGACGGATCGGCAACCGATGGCGCCGCCGCCCCGAGGTCGCGGACCTGGACGGCGGCGACATAGCGCGCGGCGCCCGATCCGCCCATCTTGAACACGACATCGTGCGAAGATCCGACCGCCTGGATGGTGCCGTAGACCGTTGCACCGGACGATCCGTTTCCGGTTTGGGTGGTGACGGACGCCAGATCGCCGATCGTGATGGAGGGATTGCCCCATTGGTTGCGGGCCAGAATCTGGACGAGATACTCATGGCCACTCGTAAGCCCCGAAAGCGTCAACCGGATTTCGGCCATGCTTTGCGAAGCGCCGAAATTCCACGCCGTACCGAGAAGCGAGCTGCCGCCGGCGTTCGCGTTCGCTTCGGTGAAGGCCGGGGCGAAGGCGATGTTCGCCCCCGAAAGGTCGGCGCCGGCCTGAAACGTCACGTCGCCGAGAGTCATTGCCGTCGATGCGCCGCGATAGGCGTAGAGGGGCGTTCCGGCCGTCTGGAGCATGGTCGCGTCCGAGGCGGGCAAGGTTGCAACGGTCCATCCGGAATCCTCCGCCCCGGCGGGAAGGGCGAAGAGCGCGGCGGCGGCCGCGAGGGCGA
>JAFPUX010000416.1 GCA_017413145.1 Kiritimatiellia bacterium
CAGGCCGTCCTCGGCGGCGCGGTTCGACGCGACCGCCGCGTTGGCGCGCATCCCCTGCCAGAGGACCGCCGCGGCCGCGCCGGCGACCGCGACCGCGACGGCGGACGCGACCAGCACCTCGACGAGCGTGAACGCGCCGCGCCCGCGCCGGCTAGTCCTCGTCGACCGTCTCGTCACGTTGGTAGATCGGAAGCTGGCGGTAGGGGACGGTGAACGCGAGCACCATCAGCGACGTGGAGTAGGCCGTGCTCTCCTCCTCGGTCCACGAGCCGTTGGGCTTCTGGCGCGGGATCCACGTGCGGTACATCCAGTCGGAGAAGACCTTCCAGTTCTCGCCGCCGAGCTGGAAGAGGCCCTGCGCGGCGTAGTACATGCCGTAGCTACGGTTGCTGTCGGAGGGCAGCTCCTTGTAGACGCGCATCAGGTAGCGGGCGGCCTTGAGCGACATCTCGTCGTTGTGGCGGCCGCACAGCTCCAGGTAGAGGATGCCGGCGCCGGTGAGCGTGCGCCCGCTGCCGTTGCCGCCGCCCTGGTAGACGAACGAACCCTCGCCGGGGTTGCGCTGCTTGCGGACGTACTCGACGGCCTTCTCGATCGACTCCTTCGGGACCTGGCCGCCGTTGAGAGACGCGGAGCGCAGCGCCATGAGGCACCAGCCGGAGCAGGACATGTCCGAATCGTTGGAGCGCGGCGTGTAGCGCCAGCCGCCCGTGTCGCGGTCGTTCTTGCGGATGTTCTGCGCGTCGAGCAGGAGCTTCACGGCGAGCGGCAGGATCTCGTCGAACTTCGCCTGCCGCTCCGGATCGACCATGCCGGACACCTCCGAGAGGAACAGCGTGCAGATCGAGTGCACGTACATGCCCGAACCCTGCAGCCTGTTGCCGAAATAGCCGTCCGACTGATTGACGACCGACAGCACGTAGTCGATGTCCTTCCGGATCGTCTCGCCGTACTTCTCCCCCTCGGGCGTGTAGCCCTTGGCCAGGAACGCCATGCCGGCGAGGGCGGAGATGGCGCCGGTTTCGCCGTATTTGCCGGGGTAGGAGCCGTTGTCGTTCTGGACGGAGGCCAGGTACGCGAGGCCCGCCTCGATCGATTCGTCGATCTCCTCGTCGGAATAGACGCCCTGCGCGGGCGCGGAGAAGGCGAAAAGGCAGGCGAGGGCGAGGGGAAGGAGTTTTTTCATGCGGACGTTGCGGACGCGGGGTCTTCGGTCGGGAAAAAGGCTACCACGCCGGCGGGGCCGGGTCAACCCCAAAATCGCGCGCGTGCCGATCCGCGCGCGAAAGCGCTTGCTTTTTTCGCGCGAATCAAAGAGAATGGGCCGCCGTCGTTTCCACGAAAACCCCTCCAGGAGAACACACGACATGCCCAGCAAGTTCCGCGTCGCGGCCCAGATGTTCGGGTTCCGCGAATACACCAAGACCCTCGAAGACGCCGCCAAGACGATGAAGCGCGTCAAGAAGATCGGCTACGACTACTGCCAGGTTTCCGGCTTCGGCCCGATGGACATGGCCGACCTCAAGCGCGTTTGCGACGACGCGGGCGTGGCGCCGATCGGCGCGCACATCTCCCTGCCGCAGTTCCGCGAGAACGAGAAGAAGGTCCTCGAGGACTGCCGCAAGCTCGGCATCTCCTACGTCGCGATTCCCTGGCTCAAGGCCTCCGACCAGAAGACCCTCGCCGACTGGAAGGCGCTCTTCCGCGAGTTCGAGGGCTACGCGAAGCGCTTCGCCAAGGAGGGCGTGACCGTCCAGTACCACAACCACGCCTTCGAGTTCCAGAAATTCGGGATCAAGGGCGGCAAGGGCGGCAAGACCATCCTCGACATGTTCTACGACGGCACGAAGGCCATCCAGGCCGAGCTCGACCTCGGCTGGTGCGCCCGCGGCGGCTACAACCCCGTCTACTGGATCCGCAAGGTCGCCGGCCGCCTGGACCAGGTCCACCTCAAGGACTGGGGCGTCTGGGACGACGCCGGCACGCCCGAATGGCGCGCCCTCGGCGAGGGTTCGCTCGACTGGCCGACGCTCGTGAAGGAGTGCAAGAAGGCCGGCACGACGGACTTCATCGTCGAAGAGGACAACCAGATCGCGACGAACGACCCGTTCGTCGAATACGGCATCAGCCGCAAGTACCTGAAGACGCTCGGGCTGTAGTCCGGGACCGCTTCGCGCGTCCGGGGGCCGCGCCGCGGTCCCCGGACGGCGCCGCCGTCCGCTCCGATGTCGATCGTCGTCCGCTACCTGCTGCGGCAGTTCCTCGGGCCGCTGTTCACGTGCCTGATCGCGTTCAACGGGATTTTCGTCCTGTTCGACTTGATCGGGCACCTGTCCAAGTTCCTGGACGCGGACCTCGGGTTCTTCACCGTCCTGCGGTACTACGCGGGCGTCGTGAGCGCCTACTCGCACTGGTTCATCCCGGCCTCCTGCATGCTCGCCACGCTCTATTCGATGTGGCAGCTCTCGCACCACAGCGAGCTGACGGCGATGCGGGCGAGCGGCATCTCGTTCCACAAGCTGACGCTGCCCTTCTTCTCCGTGGCGTTCGCGATGAGCCTGCTCACGTTCGCCAACCTGGAGTGGGTTTCGCCGCGCCTGAGCACGTGGTCCGACCGGCTCAAGGACAACGGCTTCAAACTGGACGGCGAAGGGACGGTCCGCCGCGACCGCCCGTTCACCTACGGGCCGCGCGAGTGGGTGTTCGAGGCGGCGGACTGGTCGGACGACGAAGCGATGGCGCACCCGCCCGGGCGCGTGGCGATCCGCCACGAGGTGCGCGGCACGGAGGGCGCGCCGGACGAGCGCTGGGGCGTCCGCGCCGAGCGCGCCGACTGGCTCGACGGCCAGTGGTGGCTCACGAAGCCGGTCTTCATGCACTTCGACGCGGATGGTTCCGAGATCACCGGCTCCGACCTGGCGGGACCGCCGCTGCCGGACCTGATGCCGTTTCCCGAGCTGGAGGAAACGCCGCACGACATGGTCCTTTCGCGCAAGGCCAACGCGTCCGCGACGCTTCCGTTGCGCGACATGCTCCGGCTCATCCGCCTCAAGGGCGACAGCGCCGAGCCGGAGGACTGGTACGATTTCTGGTACCGGATCGCCGCGCCGTGGGCGTGCATCGTCATCACGCTCTTCGCCATCCCGACCGGCATCACGACCGGCCGGCAGAGCGTCTTCAAGGGCGTCGTGCTCGTGCTCGCCACGTTCTTCGGATTCTACGCGGTCACGATCACGCTCTCCTACTTCGGCCAGGGCGGCATGGTTCCGCCCGCGCTCGCCGCCTGGCTCCCCAATGTCGTCTTCCTCGTCCTCGGGCTCCTGTTCTACCGGAAATTGACTTGATGAACTACGTTTCCACCCGCGGGGGCGTCGCCCCGATTCCCTTCAAGGACGCCGTGATGATGGGCCTCGCCCGCGACGGCGGCCTGCTCCTGCCCGAGTCCTTCCCGGACGTCCGCGGCAAGCTCGCCGGCTGGGCGAAGCTCCCCTACGAAGACCTCGCCTTCGAGGTGGTCCGCCTCTTCGCGGACGACATCCCCGCGGACGACCTCCGCGCGCTCGTCCGCAAGTCCTATGCGACGTTCCGCCCCGTCCCGCCCGCGCCCGACCAGGCTTGGACCGGCCCCGAAGTCGCGCCCGTCCGGCCCGTCGGTCCCGTCCACGTGCTCGAGCTCTTCCACGGCCCCACGTTCGCGTTCAAGGACTTCGCGCTGCAGTTCCTCGGCAACCTCTTCGAATACGTGCTTGGCGAAAGCGGCCGCGAGCTCAACGTCGTCGTCGCCACGTCCGGCGACACCGGATCGGCCGCCATCCACGGCCTGCGCGGCAAGAAGGGCGTCCGCGTCTTCGTCCTGCATCCCGCCGGGCGCGTTTCGCCCGTGCAGGAGCTGCAGATGACGAGCGTCCTCGACGGGAACGTCTTCAACATCGCGCTCGACGGCACGTTCGACGACGCCCAGCGCATCGTCAAGGCGCTCTTCTCCGACCTCCCGTTCAAGGACGCGCACAAGCTCGGCGCCGTCAATTCCATCAACTGGGCGCGCGTCCTCGCGCAGGTCGTCTACTACTTCTACGGCGCGTTCCGGACGATGGAACGCACCGGTTCGCGCGAGGTCTCCTTCTGCGTCCCGACCGGCAACTTCGGCGACGTCTTCGCGGGCTACGTCGCCGCGCAAATGGGCCTCCCGATCCGCCGCCTCCGCCTCGCCACGAACGAGAACGACATCCTCTCGCGTTTCTTCGCCACGGGCGTCTACTCGCTCGGCGAGGTCGTCCCGACGCTCTCGCCCTCGATGGACATCCAGATCGCCTCGAACTTCGAGCGCTGGCTCTACCTGCACGCCGGCCGCGACGCGGCGCAGGTGCGCGCGTGGATGGATGCCTTCGCGAAGACCGGCTCGCTCGAGGTCCCGAGCCTCGCGGACGGTTCGCTCGACCCCGTTCTCTGCGCCGGCCGCGCGGACACTGCCGCGACGCTCGAAACGATCCGCCGCTTCCACGCGGACTTCGGCTACCTCATGGACCCGCACACCGCGGTCGGCGTCGCCGCCGCGCTCGCGGCGGGCGACGCCGAC
>JAFPUX010000417.1 GCA_017413145.1 Kiritimatiellia bacterium
CGGCGCGCGGCCGCGGCGCAGGGGCGGACGTCGACGCAGGCGTCCTCTTCGGGCAGGGCGGCGCGGACGGCGCCGGCGAGAGCGGCGGGGTCGGCGGGCGCTTCGAACTCCGCGATGGCGGAGAGCGTGAAGATGCCGCCGACGACGGTCTGCCGAAGGTCGGTGAAGTTGGCGCCGCGGGCGAAGAGGGCGCCGGTGACGTCGCGCAGGATGCCGATCCGGTCGGGCAGGGCGACGGTGACGAGAAAGCGGGTGTTGCCGTTCATGGGCGCGGATGATACCACAACCGCGCCGCGAATGGAACACCGCCGCCGCGCTTCAGGCGAGGGCGTCGCGGGCGCACTCGCGCAGGAAGCGGGCGTCGGCGTCGCCGACGTGTTCGGAAACCCACGAGACGCCGCACGGGTCGGCGCCGAAGAGGAAGCCGAACCAGACGAGCGCCTGGAGGTATTCGCCGCGTTTGTTCAGGTGGATCGTGTCGCGGCCGATTTCCATCGTTCCCGCGTCCCAGTTGCGGCGCCAGCCGAGGTTGCCCACGACGTCGCCCGCCTGCGGCGGCAGGTCCGGCCAGCGGTAGCGCGCGAGGTCCGCGGTCTCGTAGGGGACGAACGGCGCCTTCTCGCGTTCGCGCGTGAGCTGCACGGCGCGGCCGGTCGGGATCCGGCGCGCGATGCCTTCGTCCGCCGCGAAGCGGGCGTAGGCGTCCGCGAGGCGCTCGTACATGCCGTTCCGGTCGAAGCCCCACGCGCCGCCGGGGCGGAGGCGGTCGTCGTCCGCGCGGTAGGACCACGTCTGCTGGATCACGACCTCGGCGCGCGGGCAGGCCTTGCGGACGGCTTCGACGACCGCGTGGCCGGCGGGCTGGTAGTTGGCGTAGTCCCAGCTTTCGTGGCTGGCCTGCTGGACGGTCACGACGTCCCAGTCGCCGCGCGCGAGCAGCTCGTTCGCGCTGGCGTCGGACCAGTCGCGCAGGCCGGCGTCCTCCGGGAACCCGGAGACCTGCAGGCGGTAGGGCTTGAAGGACGGATCCGCGGCGGCGGCCGCGAGGTTCTGCGCGTGGCGGGTCAGGGGGCAGCCGCCGATGAAGAGGTTGGCGTAGGCGAGCTCGCGGCCTTCGGCGGCCGCCATGGGCGGGAGGCAGCTGCAGACGCTGGCCGAAAAGCTGTTTCCGATGGAGAGGACTTTCATCGCGGACGGTGCGGGGAGGAGAGGATCGCGGAAGCGACGAGGAAACCGCAGAGCCAGGCGATGCAGGGCATCTGCAGCGAGAAGTCGAACAGGCTCTGGACCGAGAGGACGCCGCCCGCGAGCAGGACGCCGAGCGGAAGCGCGCGGTCGAGGGCGGGGGCGGAGCTGTCCGCCATCGCGGTCTGGCGGCGGCAGAGGATCGCGGCGATGCCGAGGAACGCGACGCAGAACAGCGCGAAGCCGACGACGCCGTATTCCTCCAGCAGCTGCGTCCAGTCGCTGTGCACCTCGTAGAGGTGGTAGCCGTCGTTCAGGAGGCGCGGGCGCTTGAGCTTCTCCGGATGCCCGGGCTCCGGGCGCACGCCGTCCTCCGTCGCGGCGAACTGCGTCCACCGGTGCTGGTTCTGCCCGGGGCCGATGCCCCAGACGGGGTTGCTGCGCCAGGCGCGGAGCGCGGCGCCGATGTACATGCCGCGGTCGAAGCGGTACCAGAACGTGTCCTTGGCGAATTCCCACGCGGATGCCGGCCGGCCGCCGTCCGCGGACGCGGTGCCGAGCCGTTCCCACGCCGTCCAGAAGGGGTGCCCCTTCATGCGGTTCATGAGCGGGTTGTAGACGCGGTAGCGCAGCGTGCCGTCCGCGAGGGCTTCGAGCGGCTCCGCGTGGTCGGTGCGGCGCGTTTTGCGCATCTTGACCTGCACCTTGAAGCGGCCGGCCTCGTTCGTGGCGGCGGGGGAGGGGAGGAAGCGCAGCGGGAGCAGGTCCGCGGCGGGGACGGACGCAACCTTCCCGTCTCCGCCGCGGACGCGGAACGCGCCGTCGGAGAACGAAAGCAGCGTCCGTTCCGACCCGTCCGCGGCGACGGCCCGGCGTCCGCCGCGGAAGTCGACCGATTCGACCGCCTCCAGCGGCTCGGGCGCGTCCAGCGGCGCCTCGCGCGTCCAGGCGGCGTAGCGCACGGC
>JAFPUX010000418.1 GCA_017413145.1 Kiritimatiellia bacterium
CCGCGGCGAGGCCGAGCGCGAAAAAGGCCGCGCGCCGCGCGGGGGAGGGGAGGATGCGGCGGCGGCGCGGCGTCATGGGGCCGGCGCCGGCGAGGGCGCGCCGTCGCCGGTCGAGAAGCGGATCGCGTAGATGTCCGCCTTGCGGC
Organism: Kiritimatiellia bacterium; assembly: GCA_017413145.1. Classification (GTDB taxonomy): domain Bacteria; phylum Verrucomicrobiota; class Kiritimatiellia; order RFP12; family UBA3636; genus UBA3636. The sequence continues at coordinate 147 of JAFPUX010000418.1, forward strand.
AGATGTCGATCACGCGCATGACGTTGTCGTAGGCGGTGCGCTTGTCGGCGCGCACGACGACGGGGTTGCCGGGGAAGTTCTTCGCGAGGATGCGGCAGCGGCGCAGCAGCTCGTCCGGATCCAGGACGCGCTCGTTCACGCGGATTTCGCCCGACTCGGAGACGTTGATGATGATCTCGCCCGGCAGGCGGTCCGGCACGTCGCCCGTCTGCGCCGTCGGCAGCTGGACGTCGACCGCGCTCTCCCACTGCGAATAGACGGAGGTCGCCACGAAGAAGCAGAGCAGCAGGAAGACCACGTCGAGCATCGGCGTGATCTGGAACCCGGGCAGGACCGGCTTCTGGCTCGAGAATTTCATGCGCGGGGGCGGCGGGAGAGGAGGAGGGTCACGAGGTCGGCCGAGAGGCATTCGAGCTCGGCGACGCGGCGCTCGGCGACGCGGCGGAACCACGCGTAGAAGCACATGCACGGGATCGCCACGAGGAGGCCGGCGACCGTCGTGATCAGCGCGAGCGAAACGCCCTGCGCGAGAACGACCGGTTTTGCGGAGACGAGGATGTCGCCGCCGATACCCTGGAAGGCGCGGAACATGCCGAGGACGGTGCCGAGAAGGCCGAGCATCGGCGCGATGGACGCGACGTCGAGCAGCCACTGCGCGGCGCGCTGCAGGCGGGAGGCCTGGCGCGCGCCCTCGCCCTCGACGAGGCCCGTCAGCGTGGCCGCGTCGATGGACGGCAGATTCGAGACGCCGTCGATCGCCGCCATCGCGACATGCGCGAACGGGCAGCGGTGGTAGTCGCACGCGCGGCGTGCCTCCTCGGGCGAGCCGGTGCGGATCGCGTCGAAGACGTCGTTCACGAGCGCGCGCGGCGCGTTGGCGCCTTCGCGCAGGACGAAGAACAGGTAGGCCACGTAGGCCAGCGCGAAGACCGAAAGCACCAGCAGCGGCCACATCAGCAGGCCGCCGGCGGCGAACAGCTCGGCGAAAGTCGGGCTCTTGACGGCGGCGGCCTCGGCGGCCGGCGCGGCCTCCTGCGCGGCGGCGAGGCCCGCGGAGGCGAAGAGGAGCGCGATGGAGGCGGACGGGAGTCTCATGGGGTTTCTCCGGCGTGTGAACGCGCCCGATACTACCACAATCCCGCGCCCCCGCGCAAGCGCAACGCGCGATCTCCGCATCCCGGAAAGGTGCAGTATGCAATGCCGGACGGGCCGAAGCCGACCCCCGGCGGCCAGCTCGTCATGGCGGACACGAAACGATTTCGGTCTTCTCCGGTTCGTCCGTGTCGAGGAAAACCCGGCGCACGTCGTCGGGCGCATGCCCGGGATTCCGAACCGCCGACCGGTCGAGACGGGACGTTGCGCCGGACGTCTCCGCGAAAAACGGAGAATCCCCGTCGTTGGCGATTTCGACGACATGCTCCACGGGCTCCCGATCCGCGTCCGCGTCGTCGGACAACGGAAGGGACAAGCGGCAGGCAAGACCGGCATCCCCGGGCGCCAACGACGGAAGCGCCCGCGAATCGTCGCAGTGCGTGGAAGCCAACAAGGCGACCGCGGCCGAGCCGGCGACGGCCGC
>JAFPUX010000419.1 GCA_017413145.1 Kiritimatiellia bacterium
CACTGCAACCAGAAGGGCTCCAACATCACCGCCGAGCGCCTGCGCCTCGACTTCACGCACGGCGAGAAGATGACGCCCGAGCAGATCCAGAAGGTCGAGGACCTCGTGAACGAGCAGATCAAGGCGGACCTCCCGGTCTACCGCGACATGATGACGCTCGACGAGGCCCGCGCCGCCGGCGCCACCGCGCTCTTCTCGAGCAAGTATACCGACGAGAAGCTCTCCGTCTACACGATGGGGCGCACGCGCGACGACTTCTTCTCCAAGGAGGTCTGCACCGGCCCGCACGTGGAGCACACGGGCGTCCTTGGGCACTTCAAGATCAAGAAGGAGGAGAGCTCCTCCGCCGGCGTCCGCCGCATCAAGGCGGTGCTGGAACGGTAGACCCGGCCAAGTATGGCCGGGCACAGAACGGACCGGCGGCGAGAACCCCGTCTTCCGAGCGAAGCGAGATACGACGGGATGCGCGAGACGGCGAAGCCGTCGCGCGCATCCCTCGCTACTTCATGTGCACGTCGCGCTGCGGGAAGGGGATCGTGAGGCCGGCGGCCTCGAGCGCCTCCTTGCCGGCGCGGGTGAGGTCGCGGCGGGCGGGCCAGTAGTCGGCCTTGGCGACCCAGAGGCGCAGCGAGAGGTTGACGGCGCTCTCGCCGAGGCCGTCCACGAAGACCTCGACGGGCCTGTCCGCGACGCGGCGCGCCTCGCCCTCGCCGAGCGCGAGCAGGGCGCGGAGGCCGGCTTCGATCGAGTCGGAATACGCGATCGAGAAGACGAGGCGGATCTGGCGCTCCGGGTTGCGGTCGTAGTCGACGATCGGCTCGTCGCGCAGGATGCGGTTCGGGACGGAGACGAACAGCCCTTCGGGCGTTCGTAGATCGGTCGAGAAGAGGCCGATGCGCGTCACGGTTCCGGAGGAGCGGCCGTCGGACGTCTCGCGGAAGGAGATGAAGTCGCCCACGGAGATCGGCCGCAGGAAGACCAGCTCCAGGCCGGCGGCGACGTTGCTGAGCGTGTCCTTGAGGGCGAGGCCGATCGCGATGGCGAGGCCGCCGAAGGCGGTGAGCACGCCGTTCGTGTTCACGCCGAGCGCGTTGAGCGCGGCGACGAGGCCGAAGAGCCAGATGCACCACGCGACCGCGCCGCCGGCGAAACGCTCGACGGCGGAGTCCGCGTGCGGGAGCCGGCGGACGAGCGCGCGGACGAGCCGCCCGGCGTAGAAGCCGGCGGCGCCCGCGGCCGCGAAAATCAGGGCCGCGGGGAGGAGATGGCGCACGGCGTAGTCCGAGGAGAGGAGCTGCAGGAGACGGTTTTTCATGGCGCGCTCGCGGGAAATCGTGGTGCCCCAGAGAGGACTTGAACCTCCGACACCCGGTTTAGGAAACCGGTGCTCTGTCCAGCTGAGCTACTGGGGCGGAAACGCGGCGGATTCTAGCGGTTCGCCCCGTCGCGTGTCAACCGGCGCTTCTCCGCTCGGGCCGGCGAAGTTTCGTGCGCGCCCTCTTGCGCGCGCGAAGGATTTGGGGTATAATTTCCGCACTTCCCGTAAAAAGGAAGCGGGGTTTTCCACCCTTCCGGGAATTTCCGCAACATGAATTCCATCCGCACGTTCCGTTCGTTCGCCGCGATTGCGGCGTTTCTCGCGTTGTCCATTTCCGCCGCCGCCGCGCCGTTCGCGAAGTGGCTGCGCGTTCCGGTTCCCGGCGGCGGGACGGTCGAGATCTGGGGCGAAGGCGACGAATACGACGCCTGGTTCGAGACGAAGGACGGACACGCCCTGCGCGTGAACGACGACGCCGGCCGCTACGAGTACGTCGATCTCGACGAGACGACCGGCGGCTTCGTCGGAACCGGGATCTTTCTCGGCGACGAGGCAGGCAACGAGGCCCGCCTCGCGGCGCTGCCGCGCGGAATCCGCGACACGTCCGAGGCGCACCGCCGCGCGGTGGAGGAGCGCATCGCCGAAATGCAGAAGGTCCTGCGCGACGACGAGCGCTGGGAGGAGGCGAAGAAGCGGGGCGCCGAGCGGATCGAGATGCTCGAGAAGGCCGCGGCGGGGAAGGCCGACCCCGACTCGCCGGAGTACACGCACGCCACGTCCGGCCGCTACGTCGGCGTGACGATTCTCGTCGACTTCCCGCTTCTCGACGCTTCGGGCAACGTCACCAACTCGCTCAGCAAGACGATCAGCACGAAATACAACGTCGACGCCGTCGACGCGATGATGAACGGCGAGAACTACACGACCGACGGCAGCATCGCCTCCATGCACGACTACTGGGCGACCGTCTCCGACGGCGCGGTCGACTACAACAACGTGGTCATCGACTGGGTCATGGCGCCGCATCCGCGCGAATACTACAACGACACGTCGTCGAGCAGCGGCACCTGCGGCCGGAAGCTGATCGGCGACGTCCTGGAGACCATGGCGGCCGACCCGGACTTCGACACGAAGTACCTGCCCAAGCTGCAGCAGGCGACATTGAGCGGCCGGGCCGCGCACGCGCTCAACGTCATCTACGCGGGCCCCGACTCCGGCACGTGGTCCAAGGGCCTCTGGCCGCACCGCTGGACGCTGACGTCCACCCAGTACTCCAAGATGTACTGGACGATGCCGAACGGGACGCAGGCCTACTTCTACGACTACGAGATCACGAAGGCCGCCAACAGCCTCTACAACGACACGCTGCTGCACGAGAACGGCCACATGATCTGCGGCTTCCCGGACCTCTACGCCGCGTCGCACTCCGACGGAACCGGCGTCGGCGGCTGGTGCCTCATGTGCTACCACAACACCGGCCCCGCCGTCTGCGCGCCGCTCCGCGTCGGCGCCGGCTGGGCCACGCCCAAGACGCTGCCCGCGCAGGGCTGGGTGACCGTGACGAGCGACCGCACGGACGTGTGGAAGTTCGCGAACCCGAACAACTCGCGCGAGTTCTTCATGATCGAGAACCGCCAGAAGAAGGGGCTCGACAAGGGCCTCAACGGGTCCGGCGTCCTCATCTGGCGCGCCGACGAATCGTATTCCAACAACCAGTACCCGTCCTCGACGATCCGGAGCAACTTCACCGGGCACCCCGCCACCAACCGCTGGGCCCAGTACCTCTCGCTCGAACAGGCGGACGGCGAATACGACAACGAGCGCGGCTCGGGCTACTACGGCGACTCGACGGATCCGTGGTACGCCGGGAACAGGGGCTCGCTCTTCACGGGCGTGTTCAACTACGACTCCGCCGCGTGTTCCCGCTGGAAGGACGGATCGGACTCCGGGCTCAAGCTCTCGCACTTCTCCGCGAGCGGCGACACGATGACGTTCTTCGTCGGCGACCCGTCGACGTGGCCCGAGCCGTTCGTGGAGATCAAACTCAAGTCCGTCGGCGGCGAGGCCGCCACGTTCACCGCGCTGGTCGAGTCGTGGGGCTCCGGCGCGAGCTCCGCCGACGTCTACGCCGAGATCGGCTCGGATGCGGCCTTCTCCACGGTCGTCTCCTCCACGAAGATCGGGACGATGACGCAGCTCAACCGCGACACGGACTGGCAGGTCGGCGACCTCGAAATCGGCACGCCGCACTACGTCCGCATCAAGCTCAAGAACGCCGCCGGCGAGTTCGTCGGCCCCGTCGCCACGCTCGACTACCAGCGCGACGAAAACATCCCGCCCGCCGTCGACGCGCCGCGCGTCCTCTTCTGGCAGTCGCCCGGCAATCCCAAGAACTGGTTCGTGGCGACGGACAAGACGCACAAGGGCGCCACGTCCGCCAAGTCCGGCGCGATCACGCACAACCAGACGACGGTGCTCAACGCCACGGTCACGGGCCCCGGCACGTTCTCGTTCTGGTGGAACGTGAGCTCGGAGAGCGTCACCTACGACTGGCACGCCTACACGACGTCCTGGAACCCCGCCACGACGAACAAGATCGGCGGCACGTCCGCCACCTGGGCGCAGGTGACGCTCCAGGTCCCCGCCGGCAGCCAGACGATCTCCTGGAGCTACCGCAAGGACGGCTCGCAGAACAGCGGCTCCGACTGCGCCTGGCTCGACGACGTCGTCTGGCGCGCCGACGCGGCCGAACCGATCGTGACCGCCGCGGACGCCGGCAACGCCGGCGTCTCGACGATCGACGTGGACTGGACGCTCGAGAACCTCTCGACCGGCGCGACGAGCTGCAATCTCTTCCTGGAATACTCCACGTCCTCCTCGTTCCCGTCCGCCTCGACGACGACCGTTCCGATCGGCTCCGCCACGGACGAGGCGTCCGGCACCTGGACGCTCACCGGCCTCGCCGCCGGCACGACCTACTACATCCGCGCCAAGGCGGTCAGCGACACGGACAAGACCGGCTATTCGGAGGCCTTCTCCGCCGCCACCGCGAACCCGGCGCTGCCCGACTTCACCTTCGCGGCGACAGCGTCGGAGACCCCGACGCGCGGCGTCGTGTCGATCGACGTCTCCGGTTTCGGCACCGGCGCCTCGTCCGGTACCGCGACGATCGAATACTCGACGACGCCCGACTTCGCCGGCGCGAAGACGGCGACCGCCTCGCTGACGCGCACCGGCGCCACCGCGGTGGAGCTTACGCGCCTCTCGGCGGGGACGACCTACTACGTCCGCGTGACGGTCCTCAACAACCAGAACAAGTCGTTCACGCGCGGACCGAAGACGTTCACGACGGCCGACCCCGGCTTCTACCAGCCCGGCCTCGCGCAGGTTCGCTACGGGTGCACCTCGAGTTCCTACCCGGACTTCACGGTCACGGTCGCCGACAACGCGTCGACCTACGCGATCGAGCGCACCCCCGGCCCGATCATGGCGGACATCACCGGCAGCTCGTGCTCGACCGTCAACCCCTACACCGCGACGACATGGGCCTGGGCGAACAACACGACCTACTACTACGAAGGCGAGATGTTCTTCAAGGGTGGCGTGACCTACAACTTCTTCCACTGCATCGACGACGGCGCCGCGATCGAGCTCGACGGCGAATGGCTCACGCGGCAGAGCGCGTCCAACGTATCGGGCTACAACGCAGGCGTCACGACTGCGAGCAAGAGCTACGGGACCGACGGCTGGCACGCAATCCGGATCTGGGTCTACGACTGGAGCGGCGGCAAGGGCTACGTCTCGGGCAAGATCGGCTTCTCCGGCATCGGCATCGGCTGGAACACCAACGGCTGCACGACCGTGAACGCCGCGAACCAGTCCAACTGGTCCACGCTCCGCGACCCGGGCGACGCCTCGCTCCTGCGCACGCTTTCCGGCGCCGAGCTGCCGTCGTTCGTGACGCTCGACGACGACCTGATGATCGCCGGCACGACGCTCACCGGAACGATCCACACGGACGGCATCGAGGACGGCTGCACGGTCACGCTCTACGCCGGCCAGTCCAACGCCGGCTCGAACACGGTCGGCTGGGCGCAGAGCTTCGTCGCCGGCACGGTGCCGAGCGAAAGCTACAATCTGCCGTTCCAGTGGGACGACTTCTGCGACGCCGGCGACGTCGCCGGCTGGTTCGTGATCGCGCGGATGACGAACCCGTCCGGATCCTACGAAGGCTGGTCGGTCGTCCGCGAGCCCCATGCGGGCAACATCTTCGTCGTCGGCATCCAGGAGGGCGCGTCCGGCCTGAACACGATCTCCGCCACGCCGCGCGTCGTCGGCTTCGGCGAGGGTGCACAGTCGGCGTCCGTCTGCCTCGAGTACTCGACGGACGCGAACTTCGCCAATGCGCAGACGACCGCGAACGTCACGGCGACGACCACCAACTGGCTCTCCGCCGTCACGATCTCCGGCCTGGCGCCGAACACGGTGTACTACGTACGGACGAAGGGCGTGAAGAACGGCGAGACGGTCTACTCGCGCAAGGCGACGCTCTCCACGCTGGACTACGGAACGCCCGTCGCGACCGTTTCGGTCGGCACGACGACGCTCACGTCGATTCCCGTCACGTGGACCGTCTCCTCGCTCGGCCTCGGCAACTCCTCCGCCGAGGTTTGGCTCGACTACGGCACGTCGACCTCCTACGGCTCGTCCGTCAAGGTCGCGACGGTGACGACCTCGCAGGTCCCGAAGAGCGGTTCCTGGACGCTCTCGGACCTGCCCGGCGAAACGACCTACTACGTCCGCGTGCGCGTCGTCGCGTCGCCCTCCGGCAAGAGCGGCACGTCCGCCGGCGCGTCCGGCCAGACGAAGCCCGTCGGCAATCCGGTCGTCTCCGCGACGCTCGGCGCCGTGGCGCAATACACGGCCACGTTCTCCTACAACCTCACGGCGCTCGGCGACGGCGCCGCTTCCGCGACGCTCTACTACGACGTTTCGACCTCGTCGACCTTCCCGTCCGGGTCCACGACGTCGACGACGATCCAGGGCGGCATCCTGCCGGGCTCGCTCCCGAAGGTCGGCACCGCGACCGTGACGGGGCTCGACGCGGAGACCACCTACTACTTGCGCGTCCGCGCCGTGAACCACGCGGGCAAGTCCGGCGTCTCCACGACGATGACCGTGAACACGACCGCCGTGGGCGACCCCGAGGTCGCGGTCGACATGACGAGCGTCCTGCAGCGCGCCGCGACGGCGTCGATCTCGATCGCCACGCTCGGCGAGGCCGCCGAGAGCGCCACGGTGACGGTCGAATACGGAACATCGACGAGCTACGGCTCGACCGCCGCCGTGACCGGCACGCCCGCCGCCGGCGCGGTCCTCACGGCCGCGTTCGAGAACCTCGCGACGGAGACGACCTACTACGTGCGCGTCACCGTCCGCAACGACGCGGGCAAGACCGGCGTCGCGACGACGAGCTTCCGCACGCTCGAGCCGAACGACCCGGCGTTCACCTACACCGTGACGCCGTCCTACACGGCCGCGTCGTTCGCGCTCGACGTGACGAAGATCGGCAACGGCGCGTCCTCCGCCTCCGGCTACGTCCGCTGGGGCACGAGCGCCTCGCTCTCGCCCGAGCTCGGCCGCGCGGCGCTCTCGAAGATCGTCGCGCCGGGCCCGATGAGCGGCGCCGCGACGGGCCTCACGGCCGGCACGACCTACTACTACGAGGTCGTCGTGACGAACAACCTCGCGGGCCTCACCGCGAAGACGGGGTCGTTCAAGACCGAGACCGCCGGCGACCTGGCCTACGGGACTGGCTATTGGGATGGCGGCCTGCTGCAGGGCTACTGCAAGGGCCTGAACAACGAGCAGTGGGGGCTTCCCGTCAACAAGTCCTCCGCCGAGGCCGCGCGGTGGAACTCCTCGGGCTACGTCGCGAGCTTCGCCTATGGCGCGGTGGCGTCCTACCAGGTCCTCTCCACGTCCAACTGGACGAACCCCTACGACGGCGCGACCTATCCGATGGACAAGTGGAACCGCATGTGGGCCTACGGCGGCCAGATGTGGATGGAGGCGGGCGTCAAGTACTGGTTCGCCGTGAACTTCTACCACGCCGCGGCGATTTCGATCGACGGCACGGTCGTCGTTTCCGAGGACAACGGCGGCAACGGGACGCCGAATGTCGGCTCCGTGACGCCGGAGACGACGGGCTGGCACGACATCGCGGTCGCGGTCGGCTCCGACGGCAACGGCGCCGGCGCGGCGAACAACCCGTGGAACCACGGCTCGCCGTTCGAGACGCTGCGCTACGGGACGGCGTGGAACACGAACAACCTCTCGTCCGTCACATCCTCGAACGCGTCGCAGTGGAAGCAGCTGCTCGACGCCGGCGACCGCCACCTCTTCCGCGCCCGCGGGAACAAGGCGCCGATGGCGTTCCTCGACCAGGACGCGGCGTGGACCGCGAACTCCGTGACGGTGCCCGTCCGCCTCGACACGATGTACGACAACCTGACGCTCACGGTCTACGCCTCCCGCTCGCCGAACGCGTGGTACTTCGAGGACCGCTGGGAGAAGAAGGTCGTCGTGGGCTCCACCGGCACGGCCGGCGCCAAGACGCTGGACGCGCTTTTCACCGGCATCGACGCGACGGTCGACTGGTACGTCTCCGTCCGCCTCTCCGACGGCGCGAACTACGACTACTGGTCCGACCCGGTGAAGTTCACGCCGCAGATCGTGCGGCAGCCGCCCGCCGGAAACGTGACGGTCGGCACGCCGACGTTCACGTCGAACACGGCGACCGTGAACGTCACCTCGCTCGGCGACGAAACCGGAACGGTCGCGGTCGTGCTCGAATACTCGACCGATGCGTCGTTCACGACGCCCGTCTCGAAGACGGGAACCGCCGTCTCCGCGCCCGGCGCGCAGGACTTCTCGCTGACCGGACTCCAGCCCGGCAGGACCTACTACGTCCGCGCGCGCCTGACCGGTTCCGCGCTGCACCTCGAGACACTCACCGATGCCGTATCCTTCACGACGCCGGCCTACACGGCGCCGACGATCGGGAGCGTCACGGCCGCGTCCGCCGGCTCGACGTCCGGGACGGTCTCCGTGAACGTGACGTCGCTGGGGCAGGGGAGCTCCTCCGCCACGGTCGAGGTCTACGTATCCACCGGCGCGTTCGGCACGACGCCGAATGCCACGCGGACAATCGCCGCGACCGGCGTGCAGACCTTCGCGATCACGGGCCTTCAGGCCGGTACCGCCTACTTCGTCAAGGTCGTCGTGGCGGGGTCCAACGGCAAGTCCGCGACCGTCTCGGACAAGTCCTTCGTCACGGGCGACGTCGAGTCCACCGCGTGGTTCGACGTGAAGTGGAGCTCCCAAGGGTGGGGGAGCGGCGCCGCGTGGCGCACCTCCGCCGGCGAGGCCGCCGCGGGCGGCGCGTGGTCGGTTCCCTCCGGCGACGCCTCGTCGCGCTCCGGCTCGCTTCTCGCGCTCGGCCTGCCCGACGGCGGCGTCCTGCGCTTCACGGCCCGGACGCCGAGCGCGTCGAAGGCGACCGTGAAGGTCGAAGGCGCGTTCACGCCCGTGCTCGATTCCGCCCCGCCCGACCCCGGAAACGCCATCGCGGGCCTGTGCTTCGCGCGCGGCGGCTACAAGGCGTGGAACGGCACGCAATGGGTCGCACTCTCGGGCGCGTCGCCCGCGGCGGCTTCCACCGCGTGGACCGCGACGTTCGACTGGTCGCAGGCGACGCCGCGCGTGCGTTACGTCGTCGGCGGCACGGCGCTCAAGGCGTCCGGCTCCGAGTGGATCCCGCTCGCGACCTCGCAGAGCTGCGTGACCGGCGTCGGCTACGCGGGCGGCGGCTCGATCGGCGACTTCAAGGCGGGCTACACGGGCGGCGGCTACGTCGCGCCGGTGCTCTCCACGCTCGAGGACGGCGGGCACGTCCCGCTCGCGTTCGGGAAGGATTCGTCGAACAACCCGACCTTCGAGATCACGATCAAGAACGCCGTGAAAGACGCCTGGTACACCGTCTACGCCGCCGACGCGGTGACCGGGCCGTACAAGGCCGTCACGTCCGAGAAGGCGACCGCCGGCGGACTCAAGACGCTCTCCATCCCGGCGCCGTCCTCCAAGCCGGCGCGCTTCGTCCGCATCGGCGTTTCCGACGCGCAGATCTCGGCGAACACCGAACTCTAACCACCGAAAAGGAAAGCCCTCCATGAAACGAATTCTCGCGACACTCCTCCTCCTCCCCTTCGCCGCTTCCGCCGCGCCGTCGAAGACGGCCTGGGCGACGGTCGCCGGCTACGCCGGGACGACGACGCTCCAGAACTTCCCCGTGCTGGTGAAGATTTCCGAGAGCGCCGTGCCCGGCTTCCACTACTCCGACTGCGCGGCCGGCGGTGCCGACCTCTCGTTCGCCGACGCGGCGGGCAACGCGCTGCCGTTCGACGTCGACACGTGGAACGCGTCCGGCACGTCGCTGGTCTGGGTGTTGCTGCCCGAGGTCGCGCCCGGCGGCGCGACGACGTTCAAGATGGGCTGGTCGGACCCGTCCCCCGCCGCCGCGAACGCCGCGGCCGTCTGGACCGGCTCGGGCCACAAGGGCGTCTGGCACATGAACGCCGCGTCCCCCGCGGACGCCTCCGGATCCGGCAACGGCGGAACGGCCGCCGGCGGCGCGACGACAGCGGCCGGCAAGATCGGTTCCGCGCTTTCGCTGCCGACGACGAGCGACTACGTGACGTGCGGCCAGAACCAATCCAACGCCGAACTCGCGGATGCCTTCACGGTCGAGGCCTGGGTGAACCCCGCCGGCTACGGCGGCAACCGCTGCATCTTCGGCAAGAAACAGTTCATTTCCTTCCGGACGGAGGGCCAGTCGCAGATTACGGTCACCACGCCCGGAAAGACGGACCACAAGCTGACGGGATTGTCCCTGCCCGACGCCGGGATCTGGCGTCACGTCGCCCTGACGTTCCAGAAAGGCGCCACCAACGGCTGCAAGGTCTACGTGAACGGTTCGCTGATCGCCCAGATGAACGCCGGCGACATCACCGACACGACGACCGCGACCGAGATGTGGTTCGGCAAGAACGAGTGGGGCCAGAACTACACGGGTCTTCTCGACGAGATCCGCCTCGCGCCCGGCATCCGGTCCGCCGACTGGATCGCCGCCGAACACGCGCAGGCCGAGGACGGCTTTGTCGAGTTCGGCTCCTCCGGCACCGCGTCGACGGTGTTCTTCTACTAGCCCGCGCACCGTCCGTCCACAGTCCCGGCGAACGCCGAACTCCAGCCATCTCCAGCACACGCCCGCCCATGAACGCAAATCGAACGTGCCGTCCGTTTTTTGCCTCCGCGCTTCTCGCGCTTCTCGCCGCGCATCCGACCGCGGCGACCG
>JAFPUX010000420.1 GCA_017413145.1 Kiritimatiellia bacterium
CGCGGGCGCCGGGGTCTTCGTGGAGGAGCCGCAGCGCGGCGGCGGCCCAGACGTCCGCGTCGAAGCCGCGGACGATCTCCGCGGCGGTGCCGAGGACTTCGGGGAGCGAGCCGCCGTCGGAGGAGAGCACCGGCGCGCCGCAGGCCATCGCTTCCAGCGGCGGGAAGCCGAAGCCCTCGTAGTGCGAGGGGATGGCGAAGAGCGAGCAGACGGTGTAGAGCGCGTCGAGCAGGCCGTCCGGCACGTAGCGGACGTAGTGGAAGCGGCCGGGGAAGCGTTTTTCCGCTTCGGCGAAGCGCGCGAAGATCGGTTCGCAGCGCCAGCCCGGGGCGCCGGCGACGACGAGGTCGAAGCCTTCGGGCGCGAGCTTCTCCCAGAAATCGACGAGGAAGGGGAGGTTCTTGCGCGGCTCGACCGTGCCGACGTCCAGCAGGAACGGCCGCTCCAGGCCGAGCGCGGCCTTGACCTCGGCGACGCGCGCCGGCGGGGCGGGGCGGAAGTCCGGCGAGATGCCGAGCTGCGTGGCGTGTACCTTGCCGCGCGCGGCCGGGAGGAGCTCCTCGATCTCGCGCTTCGAGAACTCGGAGTCCGTGAGGACCGCGTCGGCGCGCTCGACGCTCCGCGCGACGTTCGCGTGCAGGTAGGCGCGGTTGCGCGCCTCGGCGAATTCCGGGAAGCGCTCGAACGACATGTCGTGGATCGACACGGCGACGCGGCCGCGGCGGACGGGGCGGGCGACGAAATTCGTGAAGTGGAAGACGTCGGCCGCGCCGGCGAGGCGGTCGAACGCGGGCGCGCCGAGCTTCGTCCACGCCTTCTGCATCAGCGCGCCGGGCAACAGCCGGAACGCGCGCGCCTCGGCGCCGGGGACGGGGTCGGCCGGTGCCCGGCGGCGGAAGTCGCAGAAGAAGAGGCGCAGGCGCTCGTCCGGCGCGAGGGCGGGGAGGAGGTTGCGCGCGAGCAGGCGCGTGTAGCGGCCGATGCCGGCGCCTTGGGCGACGGCGGGCTGGTAGTCGAGGCAGAAGGTGGCGGCCATGGCGGGGTCAGGAGGCGTCCGCGGACGGCTTGTCCGGCGGCGGCGCCTTGCGCGTGACGAGGACCGAATCGATGCGGAGGCCGTCCATGCGCTCGACCTCCATCTCGAGGCCGGCTTCGGGGACGCGGATGCGCGCGCCCTGCGACGGGATCGAGGAGAGGCGCTCGAAAATCCAGCCGCCGAGCGTGTTGAACTCGCCCTCCTCCAGCTCCGCGCCGACGGCCTCGTTCACGTCGCCGATGGTCGATTCGCCCGGCACGCGCCAGCGGCCCTCGCCGAGGCGCCGGATCTCGACGAAGTCGTCCGGCGGGTCGTATTCGTCGTAGAGGTCGCCGACGATCTGCTCGACGAGGTCCTCGACCGTGACGATGCCGGACGTGCCGCCGTGGTCGTCCACGATCACGGCGAACGAGAGCTTGCGCTTCTGCATGCGCTTGAGGAGCAGGTCGGCCTTGACGGTCTCGGGGAAAAAGGCGGGCTTGCGCAGCAGCGGGCCGATGGAGAAGGTCTTGGAGTCGGCCGAGCGCAGCAGGAAGTCTCGCGCGTTGAGCACGCCCTCGATCGTGTCGATGGAGTCGCGGTAGACGGGGATGCGCGAGACGCCGCTGCGGCGGATCGTGTCGCGGATCTCGCCCCACGAGGCGTCCGCGGGCAGCGCGACGACGTCCTTGCGGTGCACCATGACGTCCGCGGCGGTGAGGTCGTTGAGCTCGAAGACGTTCTCGATCATCTCCTTCTCGTCGGCCTCGACGGTGCCCTGCTGCTCGCCGGCCTCGACCTGCAGCATGATCTGGTCCTCGGTGACCGCGGGCGCGAGGCCGTCCGCCGGGCGCACGCCGAACGGGCGCAGGACGAGGCGCGAGGCGGCGCTCACGAGCCAGACGGCGGGGTGGACGAGCCAGGTCCAGGCGCGCAGAACGCGCGCGAAGCGGTGCGCGAAGCGCTCGCCGGCGGCGATGGCGGCCTGCTTGGGCGCGACCTCGCCGAAGACGAGGACGGCGAAGGAGAGCAGGACGGTGACGGCCGCGGCGGCGGCGTTCTCGGTGGCGGCGTCCGCGCGGACGGAGCGCGCGAGGGCGCGCGCCAGCGGCGGCGCGAACGTGATGGCGGCGAACGACGAGAGGAGCAGGTTCGCGAGCGTGTTGCCGATGGAGATGCCGGAGAGGAAGCGGCCGGTGTCGGCGAGGAAGCCGGCGAGGATGCGGTCGGTGCGCGAGCCCTCCTCCGCCGCCTGCTTCACCTTGAGGCGGTCGAGGCGGATGACGGCGAACTCGGACGCGGAGAAGAAGAAGCTGGCGGCGAGCGCGAGCGCCATCACGAGGAGGCGCGGGGCGAGGCCGGAGGACAGGGTCGCGGGATCGTTCATGCGTCGTCGGTGCCGGGGTCGTCGCCGGCGAGGAGCGCCTCCACGTCGTCCTCGGGCGTGCCGAGGCGGCCGAAGCGGATCGTGGCGGCGTTGCGGTGGGCGTCGAGCCCCTCGATGTCGGCGAAGCGCGTGACGACGGGCAGGGCGTCCTTCAGGTCGCTCTCGGCGTACTGCACGAGGCTCGTTCGGTGGCGGAAGGCCTCGACGGTGAGGCCGTCGAACATCCGGGCCGCGCCGCCGGTGGGCAGCACGTGGCTCGGGCCGGCGGCGAAGTCGCCGGCGCTTTCGGGCGTCCAGTGTCCGGCGAAGACGGCGCCGGCGCTCGTTGCCCGGGGGACCCACGCGTCCGGGTCGCGCACGGCGAGCTCGAAGTGCTCGGGCGCGAAGCGGTTCACGAGTTCCATCGCGTCGTCGAGGTCTTTCGCGGCCGCCAGGACGATGCCGCCGTTGGCGACCACGCGTTCGACGAGCTTGCGCCGCGAGAGGCGGGGCAACTGCTTCGCGACCTCGGCGCTGACGGCCTCCGCGAGCGGCTCCGAGTCGGTCGCGAGCAGCGCGCGCTCGAGGCCGCTGCCGTGCTCGGCCTGCGCGAGCAGGTCGGCGGCGACCCACGCGGGGTTCGCCGAGTCGTCCGCGAGGATCGCGCATTCGCTCGGGCCGGCGACGAGGTCGAGCGCGACGCGCCCGTAGACCTGGCGCTTGGCCGCCGTGACGTACGCGTTGCCGGGGCCGACGATCTTGAGGACGGGTTCCACGCGGCGCGTGCCGTAGGCCATGAGGCCAATCGCCTGGATGCCGCCGACGCGGTAGATTTCCGTGACGCCGCAGACCTTCATCGCGTAGAGTATCTCGGGGCGGACGGACTTGTCGCGGGCGCACGGGGTGCAGGCGACGATCTCCGGCACGCCGGCGACCTGCGCGAGCGTGGCGGTCATGACGACGGTGGACGCGAGCGGCGCGGTGCCGCCGGGGACGTAGACGCCCACGCGCTGGATCGGGCGGAAGACCTCGCCGAGACGGCCGCCGCCGGGCGTCGGGTAGGACCAGTCCTGGCGCATCGAGCGGCGCGCGAAGTCGGCGACGCGGTCGTGCGCCTCGCGGATGCGGGCCTTGGTTTCTTCGTCGAGCGACTTCTCGGCGGCTTCGACGGCGGCAGGGGCGACGCGCAGTTCGGACGGGCGGAGCGCGACGCCGTCGATGCGGGCGGCGGCGGCGAGGACGGCGGGTTCGCCGCGCTTGCGGACGTCGTCGAGCAGCTCGGCGGCGACGGCTTCGGCCTTGGGGTCGAAGGTGGGGCGGGTGAGGAATTCCTCGATGGAGCGCAGGCGGCGCTTCGGGTTCCAGCGGACGACGCGGAGGTTCATGGAAGAGTCGAAATCGGAAAGGGAAGTGAAAGAAGACTGCCGCGAAACCGGACGGGACGCGCGGCGACGGGCTCCATACTAGCACATCGGGCGCGCAATCGCAAATTCGGTTTCACGCGGAAAGGAGACCGGCCGCGGGGAGGAGCGTCCATCCGACGGCGGCGAGGAGCAGGAGAACCGTGAGAACGCGGATCCAGGCGACGCGGCGGCGCGCGGGGCGGAGTCCGGCTTCTTCGAGTTTGGCGACGAGCCGTTCCTCGCCGACGGCCTCCAGGATGACGGCGGGCCAAGTCCCCCCGTAGGACTTTCCGTGGAAGAAGACGATGCGGCGGCCGGGGACGCGCAGGTAGCTCGTTCCCATCGCGAACCACGGTTGCGATCCGCGGTAGCGCGCCGAATCGAGCTCGATTCCGGCGTCCGTGAAACGGAACGAGACCGGGGCGGCGAAGCTCCCGCGCGCCTCCATCGACGCGACGTAGTTGCGCACCCCCGCGAAGCGCTGTCCCCACGACAGCGCGCCGACCGCGAGGCCGAGCGCGCCGAGGGCGGCGAGCCGGGACGCGGCGGCGGGAACGGCGGCGGCCGCCGCGAGCGCCGCGAAGCCGATCGCGAAGCAGAGCCCGTCCTGCACGGGCCCGATCCCGCGGCTTCGCAGGTAGGCGCGGACGCCGGCGGCGGCGTCCGCGCGGTCGGGCGTGAAGGATACGGAGGCGTCGAGGGGGGCGTTGTCCACGCGCGGGGCGCTAGAACTCGTCGTCGTCGAAGTCTTCGTCGTCGAGGGTCTCCCCCTCGATGTCGTCCTCGTCGAAGTCGACGTCGTCGTCATCGTCGTCCCAGTCGATGTCGCCGTCGTCCCAGTCGCCGGTCGCGGCGGATTCCGCGAGCGACGCGAGGGCGGTCACCGCCTGGATGAACGCGGGCGGGAAGGCCAGGGTCTGGGTGTAGGCGCCGTCCTTCTTGCCGTAGAGGAAGTAGAACGGTGCGCCGCCGGCGGGCAGCGGCAGCTTCTTCACGGCCTCGGCGACGGGCGAGGTCGCCGTTTCGCCGGCGACCGCGGCGCCGGTCTCCGCGGCGCTCTTCTGCAGCGCGGCGGCGGCCTTTTCGGCCGCCGGCGCGAAGGCGCGGATCCCGGAAGCGAAGTCGAACGCGCCGGCGAGCGTGCGCGTCTGGCCCGGGAAGAAGAGCTTTTCGAAGCCGAAGTCGGGCGACACGGCCGGACGGTCCGCGAACGTCGCGCCGGCGGCGGAGCAGACGCACGTCTCGACGTCGCCGTCGAAGGACGCGGAGAACCCGAACTCCTCGCCGAAGAAGGCGGCGAGGCCTTCGGACGCGGACTGGACCATCGACTCGTCCACCGCCTTGGCGAGTTCCGCGGCCTGCGC
>JAFPUX010000421.1 GCA_017413145.1 Kiritimatiellia bacterium
GCCGCGTTCGGCCGCTGGGCCGCCGCCCACATCAAGAGCCGCGTCGGCGCGCAGGTCTGCACGGTCGTCCTCGGCATGCTGATCTTCGTGGACGACTACTTCAACTGCCTCACGGTGGGCTCGGTGATGAAGCCCGTCACGGACGCCAAGAAGGTCTCGCGCGCCAAGCTCGCCTACCTCATCGACGCCACGGCCGCCCCGATCTGCATCATCGCGCCGATCTCGTCGTGGGCCGCCGCCGTCGCCGGCTTCGCCAAGGGCGCCGGCGCCGAGAGCGGCTTCTCGCTCTTCATCAACGCGATCCCGTGGAACTTCTACGCGATTCTCACGATCGTGACGCTCTTCTTCGTCGCGATCGCCGGCTTCGACTTCGGCGGCATGCGCCGGCACGAGGACAGGGCCCTCGCGGGCGACCTCGGCGCGCTCGGCGCCGACGAGTTCAAGAACGCCAACCCGAAGGGCCGCGTCTACGACCTCGTGGTCCCGGTCGTGTTCCTCGTCGCGGCGTGCGTCGTCGGCATGATCTACTCCGGCGGGTTCTTCGACGCCGACAACAAGGACGCCTACCGCAACTTCGTCGAGGCGTTCTCCGCCTCGGACGCCTCCGTGGGCCTCGTCTACGGCTCGGCGGTGACGATCGTCTTCGCGGTCTTCTACTTCATGGCCCGCCGCGTGGTCTCGTTCAAGTCCTGCATGGAATCGCTCCCCGAGGGCTTCAAGGCGATGGTCCCGGCGATCCTGATCCTCTGCTCGGCGTGGACCCTCAAGACGATGACCGACTCGCTCGGCGCGAAGGTCTTCATCTCGCAGATCATCAACGGGCCGGCCGCGGGCCTCCAGGACTTCCTCCCGGCGATCATCTTCCTGATCGCGGTCGTGCTGGCGTTCTCGACCGGCACCTCGTGGGGCACGTTCGGCATCCTGATCCCGATCGTCCTGGCGGCCTCGCCCGCCCCGGAGAGCACGATCATCTGCGTCTCGGCCTGCATGGCGGGCGCCGTCTGCGGCGACCACTGCTCGCCGATCTCGGACACGACGATCATGGCCAGCGCCGGCGCGGACTGCAACCACGTGGAGCACGTGAACACGCAGCTGCCGTACGCGATGCTCGTCGCGGCGGTCTCGTTCGTCGCCTACCTCGTCGCCCCGTTCGCGGGCGGCTGGCAGGTCGCGCTTCCGATCGCGCTCGTCCTGATGTTCGCGACGCTCTTCGTCCTGCGCGCCGTCCTCGGCAAGCGCAAGGCCGCCGCCTAGCGGCGGATCCGGTTTCCGGAAAAACGGCGGCCGCGCGGAATCGCGCGGCCGCCGTTTCCGTTTTCCGCGCGGTTGCCCGGCGGCGGCGTTTCTGGTAGCATTCCGCCCAGCAACGACGCACGCGCCATGAAAAGAACGCTTCCGCTCTTCGTCTTCCTCCTGTCCGCCGCCGCCGCCCCGGCCGGCGACGTCCTGTCCTGGGGCCGCCCGCTGCCTGCCGACCGCGACGCGAAATGGACCGTTTCCTACGGGACGTTCGCCGGGATCGACGGCCACGTCCACGAAACGTTCCGCGCGTTCTACCAGGCCACGGGACAGGACGAGAAGCAGGCGCTGGCCGAATCCTACTCCTTCTCCGACTTCGGCGTCGACGGCTCCTATCCCGCCTTCGGCGTGCACTACGAAAAGCAGTGGAGTTTATTCTCCTTCCGCTGGGACCTGCTCTGGATCTCCCTGGACGCCGACGCGACGGCCCGCCGCGACTACTATCTCGGCCTGGGCGACGAAATCTCCTACGGCGGCCACAAGTACGACCACCTCATGATTTCCGCCGGAACGGACTTCTCGCTCGCGTTCGACGGCGTCTGGACGACGTTCGGCGGCGCGTTCGCGCCGTTCACGCTGGAAGTCGCGGACGCCGTCCGCGTCACGCCGGAACTCGATCTCGGGCTCGTCCTGATCGGCGGGCAGTACGACATCGACGCGGGCAAGCCGCACGGCACGACCGTCTACCAGAACCCGCCGGTCGATTTCGTGATCGGCGGTTCCTCCTCGAGCTTCATCGGCGCCGGCGCGCCGATGGTCGGTGCGGGCGTCGAAGTCCGCGTCGGTCCCGAAGACTGGATCCAGTGGGTCACGCGCGCGAACCTCGGCCTGTTCTCCTACAGCGGAAGCACGAAGCCGTTCTCCAGCTCGAACCACCGCGAAAAGGACTTCGACCTGGACTTCTTCTCGCTTTCGGTCGACACGTCCGTCGTTTTGCCGATGGACGACGCGACGTGCTTCACGGTCGGGCTCCGCCTCGAATACATGGACCTGGACGCCGAAATCAAGTCGAAGGCCCGGGACGCGGCGGAAATCGTCGCCGCGCGCGAACGGTTCGACAAATCCGCCGACTTCAGCGCGTTTTCCGCGATGGTCTACGCGGGCATCACGTTCTAGCCACGCCGCGGCGCGGGGAAGCCGCTACGCAAAGCGCGACAGGTGCGTTTCGACGTAGTCCTTCACCGCGTCTTCCAACGGGCGGAACGGCACGTCGCACCCCGCCGCGCGGAGCTTGCCCATCTCCGCCTCGGTGTGGTACTGGTACTTGCCCTTGAGCTTCGCGGGCATGTCGACGAAGTCGATGCGCGGCTCCTTGCCGAGCGCGGCGAAAAGCGCGTTCGCGAGGTCGAGCCACGTGCGGGCGCGCCCGGTGCCGCAGTTGAAGATTCCGTTGACCTCCGGGTGGTCGCCGAGCCAGACCGTCACGGCCGCGGCGTCCTTCACGTAGACGAAGTCGCGGTCTTGGCAGCCGTCCGCGTAGTCGGGCCGGTCGCTCTTGAACAGCGCGATGCGCCCCTCGTCGCGCACGGTCGCGTACTGCTTGGCGACGACGGACCGCATCTCGCCCTTGTGGTCTTCGCCCGGGCCGAAGACGTTGAAGTACTTGAGGCCGGCGATTTTCTTGGACGCACCGGTCGAGAGCGACCAGAGGTCGAACTTCTGCTTGCTCCAGCCGTAGAGGTTGAGGGGCTTGAGGGCCGGGATGCCGGCCTCGTCGTCCGAGTAGCCGAGCGAGCCGTCGCCGTAGGTCGCGGCGGAGGACGCGTAGACGAAGCGCGTGCCGTTGGCGAGGCACCACTCGCACAGTTCGCGCGTGTAGCCGGTGTTGTTGTCGTCGAGGAACGCCTCGTCCGTCTCCGTCGTGCTCGAGCAGGCGCCGAGGTGGTAGAGGACGGCCGGGGGTTCGATTCCCCCCGCCTTCACAGCGGCGCGGAAGGCGTCGCGCTCCAGGTACTCCGCGTACCGCAGCGAGTCGAGGTTGCGCTTCTTGAGCGGGTCGCCGCGGAGGTGGTCCACGACGAGGACGTCCGCCTCGCCGCGCGCGTTGAGCAGGCGGACGATGTTGGAGCCGATGAGCCCGGCCCCGCCGGTGACGATGGTCTTCATGGGGCCGCGATTCTAGCAGAAACCGCGTTCCGGTGGAAGGGGCGCGCTCAGGCGCTCCGTTCCGCCGCCTTGCGGTCGCGCGCCTCGCGCTGGCGGGCGGTGAAGGCGAAGCGGTTCTCGGTGCCGGCGAGGAGCCGGCGCACGTTCGAGCGGTGCTTCCAGACGATCAGCAGCGCGAGGACGCCCACGAGCGCGCACGCCGCCGCGCCGGCCTTCCGGTCGACGAACCACGGCAGCGCCGCCGCCGCGAGCGCCGCCGCGATCGACCCGACGGAGACGTAGCGCGTGGCGAGGAAGACGAGAATCCACACGGCCAGCGCGACGAGCGCCGTGTGCGGGACGACCGACAGCGCGCAGCCGAGGCCCGTCGCCACGCCCTTGCCGCCCTTGAAGCCGAGAAACAGCGGGAACCCGTGGCCCGCCAGCACGGCGACCGTGCAGACGAGCGCCGCCGCGGGCGGCGCCTCCAGGCCCGCGAACGACCAGACCGCCCACGGGACGATGCCCGCCGCCGCGACGCCCTTCGCCGCGTCGAGCGCGAACGTCAGGATGCCGAAACGCGGCCCGAGCGTCCGGAACACGTTCGTCGCGCCGATGTTCCCGCTGCCGACCGTGCGGATGTCGATTCCGCGGATGCAACCGGCCAGGTAGCCGAACGGGATCGATCCGACCAGGTAGGAGCACGCCGCGGCGGCCAGGAAGAGAAGGGTCTGTTGCATGGGCTTCCCCCGGAGACAAAAAGAATGGTGGCAAGGGTGGGAATCGAACCCACGACACGGGAATTTTCAGTCCCCTGCTCTACCAACTGAGCTACCTCGCCACGGTCGCGACGCTGGATCGGGGCTCTCCCCCGGAGTCGCGCGGACGGCGGGGGAAGCTACCATATTCTCCGCGGCGCGTCAATCGGTTTTTGCGGTCGCGCGCGGGAAGGACGTCAGGAGCCGCGGACGACGAGTTCCGGCGCGAGAATTTCGCGCGCGAAGGGGGCGTCCGGCGAAGCGATGCGCTTGAGGAGAAGCCGCACGGCGAGGCTGCCCATGTGGCGCGCGTCGATGCGGACGGTCGTGAGGGCGGGGTCGGCGGAGCGCGCCCAGAGCGAATCGTCCGTGCCGGCGAGCCGCACGTCCTCCGGGACGCGCAGCCCCGCCTCGCGCAGCGCCGCGAGCGCGCCCGAGGCCATTTCGTCGTTCATGCAGTAGACGCCGCGGGGCGGGCGGCCCTCGGCGAGCAGGCGCTCCATCGCGGCGC
>JAFPUX010000422.1 GCA_017413145.1 Kiritimatiellia bacterium
CCGCCCCGGCGGACGAGGCCAAGCCGGCGATGCCCGCGGACGCCTCCGAGGCGCCCACGGTCCGCAAGAAGTCTCTCGTGCTCAAGAAGCCGGCCGGCGGCGGCGCCGCGTCCGGCGCCCCGACCAAGCCCACCCTCAAGCTCAAGGCCGACCCCGGCGCGGGCAAACCCGCCGCCGCGGACGGCGAGAAGAAGGACGGCGTCGCGGTCGGAACCGGCGCCGGCGGCGGACTCGACGACATCGAGACCCCGCCGTCCGCCCTGTCGCAGGGCGGCGCCCTGCAGGCGACCCCGGTCAAGGTCAAGAAGACGCACTGGATCTTCCCGCTCGTCGGCTTCCTCGACATCGCCGCGATCGTCACCGTGATCGTCTACTTCATGGCCCAGACCTGCGGTCCCGACCGCTCGCTCACGGACTACACGTCGTTCAAGGGCATGTTCGACTCCCCGCTCGCCCTCGGCGGCAGCGTTCTCGTGCAGTAGGGCCGCGGACATGGAACAGCTCCAGCGCGCCGTTTCGCCGGCCCTCGACGAAATCCTGGGCCGGACGTTCAAGGTCCTCGACGACGGCTTCGTCCGCGTCGTGGACTACATGGGCAACGACACGTCGATCGTCCAGGCCGCCCGCGTCTCCTACGGCGACGGCACCAAGAAGGGTTCGGACGACCGGCACCTGATCCGCTACCTGATGCGCCACCGCCACACGACGCCGTTCGAGATGTGCGAGCTCAAGCTCCACGTCCGCGCGCCGATGGACGTCTGGCGCCAGTGGGTGCGCCACCGCACCGCGTCGATCAACGAGTACTCCACGCGCTACTCGATCGCGATCGACGCCGCGCGCGAGCTCGCGCCGGACGAATGGCGCGGCCAGTCCACGACGAACCGCCAGGGCTCCGGGGAAGCGCTCCCGCCGGACGTCGGCGCGGCGCTCTCCGCGGAGGAAAAGGATTTCCACGCCGCCGCCCGCGCGCTCTACGACAAGCGCATCGAGGCCGGCGTCTCGCGCGAGATCGCCCGCAAGGACCTGCCGCTCGCGACCTACACCGAAGCCTACTGGAAGTGCAATCTCAAGAACCTCCTGCACTTCCTCGCGCTCCGCATGCCCGGCGCCGCGCAGTACGAGATCCGCGTCTACGCGGAGCTGATCGGCCGCGAGATCGTCTCGCGCTGGGTCCCCGCCGCCTGGGAGGCGTTCGTCGACTACCAGCTCGAAGCGACGCAGCTCACCGCGCCGGAGCTCAAGATCGTGCCGCTCGTCGCGAAGGGCGACGCCGCCGGCGCGCTCGCTCTCGCCAAGGAGCTCGGCTTCGTCCGCGACAACCCGGACGGCTCGCTCAAGATCCTGCGCGAAGGCGCGGAGCTCAAGGACAAGCTGCCCGCGCTCGGTCTCGTCTGCCCCTGGTAGGCGGTTCCGCCCGCCCCGCCGCCATGCGCATCGTCGTCGGCTACGTTCCCCTGGAGTCGGACCTCGGCGTCCCCCTCCTTTCGCAGAACCGCCAGTTCCAGTGGTTCTCGAAGCCGACCTACGTCTACCCCATGGTACCCGCGAGCGCCGCGACGCTGCTCGCCTCGAAGGGCCACGAGGTGCTCTGGCTCGACGGCATCGCGGAGGGCCTCACGCAGGAGCGGTTCGACGAACGCTTCGCCGCGTTCAAGCCGGACCTGTTCCTGCTCGAGACGAAGACGCCCGTCGTGAAGGCGACGTGGCGCAAGGTCGACCACCTCAAGGAGCTCGTCCCGTCCTGCGCGGTCGTCCTCTGCGGCGACCACGTGACCGCGTTCCCCGAAGAAACGCTGAACAACTGCAAGGCGGACTTCGTCCTCGCCGGCGGCGACTACGATTTTTCCGTCGCGGCGCTGGTCGAGGCACTCGACCAGCGACGCGACGAGAAACCGAAGGGCTTCTTCTGGCGGTCCTCCGACGGCACAATCGTCACCTCCGGGCCGTTCTGCAACAAGGACCACAAGCTCGAGGACCTGCCGGAAATCGACCGCGAGCTCACGAAGTGGGAGCTCTACAGCCGCAAGAACGGCAACTTCCGCCGCACGCCCGGGACCTACACGATGGCCGCGCGCGACTGCTGGTGGGGCAAGTGCGCGTTCTGCTCGTGGACGACGCTCTACCCGGAGTGGCGCCACCGCACGCCGGCGCAGCTGCTGGACGAGATCCAGCACCTCGTCGAGCGCTACCGCGTGAAGGAGATCTTCGACGACTCGGGCTGCTTCCCCGCCGGCGCGTGGCTGCGCGAGTTCTGCGAGGGGATGGTCGCGCGCGGGCTGGACAAGAAGGTCGTGCTCGGCTGCAACATGATTCCCGGAGCGCTCGACGCGGAGCTCTACGGGCTCATGGCGAAGGCGGGCTTCAAGTTCGTCCTCTTCGGCCTCGAGAGCGCGCAGCACGACACGCTCGCGCGCATCAACAAGTGCCCGCTCGCGAAGAACGTCGAGGAGTCGATGCGCCTCGCGCACGAGGCGGGGCTGCGTCCGCACGTGACGTGCATGATCGGCTACCCGTGGGAGACCGCGGAGGACGCGAAGCGCACCATCGCGCTCACGCGCTCGCTCTTCGACCGCGGCTGGATCGACACGCTGCAAGGGACGATCGTCATTCCGTATCCGGGCACGCCGCTCTTCCGCGAATGCCGCGAGAAGGGGTGGCTCCGCACCGAGGACTGGGACCGCTACGACATGCGCGAGCCGATCATGGCGTGCCCGATTCCGGACGACGAGCTGCGCGCGCTCGTGCGAGGTCTCTACGAATCGTTTCTCACCCCGCGCTTCGTGTGGCGGCAGATCCGCTCGATTCGGTCGTTCTCCGACGTCGCGTTCCTCGCGAAGGCCGGAATGCGCGTCGTCGGGCACCTGCTCGACTTCCGGAAGAAGCGGACGCGCTGAGGAGGCCCGATGTCCGAGACCGATCCGCAGCCGGCGCCGTCCGGGCCCGCCCCCGCCAACCCGCGCGCGTTGCCGCCCGGGTTCCGTCCGGGCTGGGTCCGTCTCGCGCTGCTGGCGGCGGGATTGGTCCTGGCCTACGTGCTGTATTCCCGGTTCGGGACGGATTCCGATTCCATCCACGAAGGGCGGTCCGTGATCGGCTGGGTCGTGCACCAGTGGCGCATTCCCGGCGGCGACTTCGAAAGCATGTGGGTCATGCCGGTCGTCTGCCTCGTCTCCGTCTGGCTCGCCCGGCGCCGCCTCGCGGAAGCGGACGTGCGCCCCGACTGGCGCGGCGTCCTCGTCGTGGCGGCGTCCCTCGCCGTGCATGTCGTGGGGTACCGGTCGCAGCTGCCGCGCCTCTCGCTCGGCTCCATGGTCGGCGTGCTCTGGGGCCTGCCGTTCGCGCTCTGGGGACCGGGGGTCGCGCGGGCGCTCGCGTTCCCCGCGTGCTACCTGCTGCTCTGTTTCATGAGTTCGCTGCTGGTCGAGATCACGATGCCGCTCCGGCTCATGGCGAGCGGCCTGGCGTGCGCCCTGCTGCAGGGCGTCGGGATCGGGGCCGTCCAGCAGGGGACGGTCGTGCTTTCGTCCGCCGGCGGCGGGTTCAGCTTCAACGTCGCCGACCCGTGTTCGGGGCTGCGGTCGCTCGTCACGATGACCGCCCTCGCCGCGCCCTACGCCTATTTCACGCTGAAGTCGAACGGCAAGCGGCTTTTCCTTTTCGCGCTCTCGGTCCCGCTCGCGATGCTCGCGAACGCGCTCCGCATCTTCACGCTCGGCGTCGTGGCCGAGTGGATCGGCATGAAACTCGCGATGCAGCTCTACCACGACCTGTCGGGCTACATCGTCTTCGTCCTTTCGATCCTGCTGCTCGTGGCGGCGGGATCCCTCGTCGACCGCAACTGGAGGGCCCTGCTGTGCAAGCTCGCGTCAAAAAAGCGCTCCCGGGCGTAGCGTGCCTCCTGTTGCTCGCCGGAACGGTCGCGTTGCTCGCGTCCCCGCGCGCGCTGACCGGCGACCCGACCGGCGAAGTGCCGCTCGTCATGCCGGACGAGCTCGGCTCCTGGCGCGGCGAGAACATGCTGTTCTGCACGAGCGACCAGTGCGGGCGCTCCTACCTCGAGCGCGACCTGCGCGCGGGCGGTTCCCGCGCGGACCTCGCCTTCGGGCTCGACGAGAAGATGCTCGAGCGCGCCCGCGGCCGTGCCGCCTACCACGCCGCGCCGACGAACTCGCTCGACGGCCCGGTCACGGCCGACGCCTGCCCGTTCTGCGGGTCTCCGCTTTCCGTGATCTCCGTCGGCGAGCAGACGCTCCTGCCGGAATCGACGCCGATTTTCCGGAAGCTCTACGTCCGGCCCGGACATCCGGACGTCACCGCCACGGTCGTCTTCTCCGGCATGGAGCGCCGCTCGATCCACCGGCCGCAGGTCTGCCTCGTCGGCCAGGGAAACAAGATCACCGACGAATACACCTACGAGGCGAAGATCGGTTCCGGGAAAACGTTTCCCGTCCGCGTCCTCGAAATCTCCCGGCCGGTCCGCGACGCCCGCGGCGAAGTCGCCGGCGAACTGGCGTCCGTCTACGCCTACTGGCTCTTCAACCCCGAGCGGGAGACGGATTCCCACCTCGTCCGCTTCCTGCACATGACGATTGACAACGTCCTGCGCTCCTACCGCCCGCGCTGGGGTTACGCTTCGATCGCCATTCCTCGCGATCCGCTCCGCCCCGACGCGTGGAAGACCGAGCTGGACGCCTTCCTCGCCGCCTTCCGTCCCGTGATCGCGAAAGTCCGCGCCGACCTCGACGCGAACCGCGACCGCGTTCTCGTGATCCGGGGTTCCTCGTCTTCCGCCAACCGCTACGAAGGCGCCGGACCGACGTCGTCCGCGCCGGCGGCGCGGACGACGAATGAAGAATGAACCTTCATCGCTTTCAACTTTCGACTTTCAACCCGTGAAACGCCTGATTCTCGCCTCGCACAACGAACACAAGCTCCGCGAATTGCGCGTCCTCTGCGGCCTGCCGGAGGGGATGCTCGTCCCCGCGTCCGCCGTTTCCGGCGCGCCCGATCCGGAGGAGGACGCCGACACGTTCGTCGGCAACGCGCTGATCAAGGCCCGCGCGCTGCGCGACGCGTCCGGCGAATGGGCGCTCGCGGACGATTCGGGCCTCGAGGTCGACGCTCTCGGCGGCGCACCCGGCGTGCGTTCCGCGCGCTACGCGGGCGTCCACGGCGAGGACGGCGCGAACAACGAGCTGCTGCTGCGCAACCTCGCCGCGCTCGGTCCGCGCGCCTCGCGCGCGTGCCATTTCTCCTGCGCGCTCGCGCTCGTCTCGCCGGACGGCCGCGAGTTCGTCGCGATCGGCCAGTGCCCCGGAACGCTCCTGCACGAAGGCCGCGGCACGAACGGCTTCGGCTACGACCCGCTCTTCCTGCCGGACGGCTGGGACCGGACGTTCGCCGAGCTTCCGTCCGAAGCCAAGTGCTCCTTCTCCCACCGCGCCCGCGCCGCCGCCCGCATGCGTCCGCTTCTCGCGGCGCTTCGCGCCGCGGAAAGCGAATGATGAATGATGAATGATGAATTGACCATCAGACCATCAGACCATCAGACCCTTAGACCCTTAGACCATGAAAAACAAACCCGACTACGTCCGTCTCTTCGGCCTCGCGCTCGTCGTGGCCGCCATCGCCCTCTACGTCCGCGACTGCGGCCGCCGCCAGACCGTGGAGACGAACCTGCTCGCCGTCCGCGCCGCGGCGTCCGATCCCGGCGCGCTTGTCGCGTTCTACGCGCCCGACCCGAAGAATCCCGGCGCGAAACTCTTCCGGCCCGTCCGCGACGCGGCCGTCGCGTCCAACATCGTGGCGGCCCTCGCAGCGACGGAACCGGGGTGGGAGAGCCCACGGTCGGCCCTCGTGGCCGACCACGACGTGATGCTGCTCGGTGCCGACCGCCGCAGCGCGTTCTTCCGGCTCCACCACGAGCACGGCTGCGACCGCGTCGCCGTCCGGCTCCTCGCCGGCCCGCCGCCGGCCGAACCCCTCGCCGGCGTCCCGCCCATGTCCGCCGCCGGCCTCGCCGACATCCTGACGCGGATCGAGAACGGCGATCTGCTCGACGAAACCGCCGGCATCCGCGTCTTCGACCCGCGGGACCTCGTCGCCTTCACGAACGTCTGGCCCGCCGCCGCGGAGACCGATCCGGCCGCCGCGCTCCGCGACGTCGCCGCGAAACCCTTCGTGCGCGTCGAATGGGCGCCCGTCGCGGACGGCGCGCCGTCCGCCCCCTTCCGGGTCCTGGAGCCCGCCGCCGCGTCGAATCTCGTCGCCGCGCTCGCGTCCGCGGAGCCCGTCGGATTCCCGGACGGCACGCGGGAGGGCGACCTCTGGCAGCTGCGCCTGTTCGCCGGCGGGAACGAGCTCTACGTCCTCCAGGCGGCCGTTCTCGAAGAACGTCCCGCCGACGCCTTCGTCGGTTTCCTGGCGCTTCCCGCGCCGGGCGCGACGAACGTCCCCGCGAGGCTTTCCGCCCCCGCTCTCGTCCCGCATCTCGGATCTTTCCTGAAGTCGCGCTGATCTCGCGCGCGGCGGGGACAGGCCTCGAAAACGCTCGGGACGGACGTTCACGTCCGTCCCGAGCGTTTCTCGTCTTCTTGCGTGTCGCTCCCCGGTTACGGCGTCTCGGAAAGTCCCAGCGTCTTCAATGCGTCCTTCGCGGGCTCGTGTCCCTGCGCGGCTGCTTTCCGGAACCATTCCACCGCTTTTTCGGAATTTTGTCCGACGCCACGTCCTTTTGCATAGCAAAGACCCAAATTGAATTGTCCTCCGGCATGGCCTTGTTCGGCGGCTTTGCGAAACCATTCCACGGCCTTGTCGTAGTCTTGTGCGACACCTTCTCCGCTTTCATAGGAGACTCCGAGATTGTACTGGGCGGTGGCAACGCCTTGTTCGGCGGATTTTCGGAACCATTCCGCGGCTTTGACATCGTTCTTTTCGACTCCTTGTCCTTGATCGTAGTAGTATCCAAGGGTACATTGAGCCGGTGGATATCCTTGTTCGGCGGATCGTTTCATCCATTCCGCCGCTTTTCCAAAATCCTTCTCAACGCCATTGCCGGATTCATAAAGACTACCAAGATTGTATTGAGCGTTTGCATTTCCTTGTTCGGCTGCCTTGCGGAACCATTCCGCGGCTTTTGCGGGGTTCCGTGATCCGTCTATCCCATGGAGCAAGAACCAAGCAAGCGTGCTTTGAGCTTCGGCTTCGCCCTGTTCGGCGGCTTTTCGATACCATTCCAACGCCTTGTCTTGATCCTGTTCCACGCCTTGTCCTTTTTCGAGCATCTGGGCGAAAACCAATTGGGCCGAGGAGTCCCCCTGTTCCGCGGCTTTGCGAAACCATTCGGCGGCTTTGACTTGGTTTTGCGAAACGCCTTTTCCCTGCATGTAGGAAACCCCGAGATTGCGTTGAGCCGTTTCGTCTCCCTGTTCGGCGGCTTTGAGAAACCACTCAAAAGCCGTTGCATCATCTTGAGCGACGCCCTGCCCGTTGCTATAGCAAACCCCAAGCCAGTTTTGAGCTCTGGGATATCCTTGTTCCGCGGCTTTTCTGCACCATTTCACGGCTTGGACGTAATCCCGCACTACGCCTTTTCCGTTATAGTAGTGGATTCCAAGATTGCATTGAGCGGAGGCGTGTCCTTGATCGGCGGCTTTGCGGAACCATGCCACTGCTTTTCCGTAATCCTGGATGACGCCTTGGCCGTTGTCGTAGCAGAGTCCAAGATCGAATTGCGCGTCGTCGTTCCCTTGTTCGGCGGCTTTTTTGAACCATTCCACCGCGGCATCGAATTGTCCGATGTTGTAAAAGGAAAATCCCATGAAAGTCTGCGCTTCGGCGTTTCCCTGTTCGGCGGCTTTTCGATACCATTTCATGGATTCCGAAATGTTCCGCTCCACGCCCACGCCATTGTCATAGCAACGCCCGAGGTTTTTCTGGGCTTCGGCATTCCCTTGTTCCGCGGCTTTGCGGTACCATTCTACTGCTTTGGCGTAGTTTTGCTCCACGCCCCGGCCGTTTTCATAAGCGAAACCAAGATTGCCTTGCGCGAAAACATGACCTTGTTCGGCGGCCTTGCGGTACCATTCGGCGGTCTTCGCGAAATCCTGTTTCACTCCCTGACCATGGAGATATCGGATTCCGAGATCGTATTGTGCCTGTGCGTCGCCTTGTTCCGCCCGGGCGCGGAGGTCGACTATGTCAGGAGCTTCAAATGAGGCGGGGAGGGAGTCGGAACCCGACTCTTTCAGCGTGGCGATCATGGTCTTGGCGCGGTCGAGGATCGCCTGCGCGCCGTCCCAGTCGCCGGCGTCCATCTTTTCGCGGGCCTGTTTCTGGGCGGCGGCCCAGACTTCGTCCGGCGAAAGACCTTCGGAGAAAGCAGGAGCGACGAGGAGGAAAATGGCGGCGAAAATCGTTTGTTTCATGTTGGTGGTTTCGGAAACGGGATGTGATGTGCGTCTGTATCGGGCATTCTACTTGATCCGGCCGTTCCGCGCAACTGCGATTTCCAGCTCCGCGCAGGGAGGCGGACGAGACGCCTCCGGATCCGGAATGCCGACAAAAAGTCTCTCAAGCGCAGCGAGGGGGAAAGGGGAGGATTGTCCCGAGGACCGGTTTATCCGGGCCGGCGGCCCGGATAAACCTCCCCCACGATTCCAAATCGGGGCGGCCGCCATCGGCGGCCGCCGCCGATTTGGAATCTCTGCCGCCCCGCGGGGCCGCTTGCGGCGGGACGGCGGTTCGTGTAGAATCGCCCGCGTTTTCATGATGAAGAAGCAAGGTTTATCCCGTCCGGGCCGCGGGCGCGCGGCGCTCCGCACGGCCGCCGATTTCTCCGACGACGCGTTCGGGCGGCGCGCCACCGGCACGCTTTCGCTCGCGCGCAGCGGCGTCGGGTTCGTGACGCCGTCCGCGGGCGGCGACGACATTCTCGTCCCGCCCGAGCGGGTCGGCCTCGCGCTGCCCGGCGACACGGTCGAAGTCCGGCTTTCCCCGCCCGAACGCGGCGCCTCGCGCCTCGTCGGTTCGGTCGTCCGCGTCGTGGAGCGCGGCAAGCGCGACGTCGTCTGCACGCTGCACCGAACCGGCCGCCACTGGACCGGCGTCCCGCTCGTGCCGATCGGCGGGCTCGCCTTCCGCGCCGCCGACCCGAAGGGGGCGGAAGAGGGCGACCGCGTCGTCCTGCGCTTCCGCTCGTGGGACGATCCTTCGTTCAAGCCCGAGGCCGACGTCGCCGGCGTGATCGGCCCGGCGGAAAACCCCTCGCTCGACACCGTCGCCGTCGAGCGCGCCTGGAACCTGCCGGACGCGTTTCCGGACGACGTGCTCGACGAGGCGTCCCGCGTCGCCGCGCGCCTGCGCGCCCCAGGCGAACGCGAGGACCTGCGCGGCGAAACGGTCGTCACGATCGACCCCGCCACGGCGAAGGATTTCGACGACGCGCTCTCGCTTTCGCTCGACGAGAAGGGCCGCCGCGTGCTCGGCGTCCACATCGCGGACGTGTCGCACTTCGTGCGCCCCGGCTCCGCGCTCGACGCCGAAGCGCGCCGCCGCGGCACGAGCGTCTACCTCGTGGACCACGTGCTGCCGATGCTGCCCGAGCAGCTCTCCAACGGCGTCTGCTCGCTCGTCGAGGGCGAAGACCGCCTCGCGTTCTCCGCGTTCGTGACGTTCGACGCGGCGGGGGCGCCGGTCGCCCGCCGTTTCGCCAAGACGGTCATCCGCTCGTCCCGGCGGCTCACCTACGCGCAGGCGCTCGGGTTCATCGAGCGCCCGGCGGAGACCGGCGCCGTAGCGGACCTCGTCCGCCGGCTCCACGAGCTGGCGCAGCAGCTGCGGCGCATCCGCTTCGACCGTTTCTCGCTCGACCTGGAGGCGCCGGAAATGACGATCCGCCTCGGTCCGGACGGCCGCATGACGGGCATCGCGCCGGCGGAGCACGACGTCGCGCACGAGCTCGTCGAGGAGGCGATGCTCGCCGCCAACGAGGCGGTCGCGACGGAGCTGGCGTACCGGAAGATCCCCTTCGTCAGCCGCTTCCACGACCTGCCGGCCGAGGAGAAGCTGCAGGACCTCGAAGCCGCGCTCGCCGGACTCGGCCTGCGCACGGGCCCGATCAAGGACGCGCGGACGCTCCAGCGCCTGCTCAAGGCCGTGCGCGGGACGGCGCTGGACTACTACGTCTCGTCGCTCGTCCTGCGCAGCCTCAAGCGCGCCGAATACAGCGCCGACAAGATGGGGCACTTCGGTCTCGCGAAGCGCTTCTACGGGCACTTCACGTCGCCGATCCGGCGCTATCCGGACCTGACGATGCACCGCCAGCTCGCGCTCGCCCTCGCGGGCGACCGCGCGCACCAGCCGAAGCGCGAGGAGCTGCGCGCGATCGCCGCGCAATCCACGCAGACGGAGTTCCGCGCGGACCAGGCCGAGCGCGACCTCGTCGAAATCAAGAAGTACCGATTCCTCGGGGACCGGCTGCGCGCCGGGAAGCCGACCGAGTGCGACGCGGTCGTCGTGAAGTGCGCGCCCTTCGGCGTTTTCGTGGACGTCCCGTCGCTCCAGATCGGCGGCATGGTGCACGTGTCGGATCTTTCGAAGGGCTTCGTCCGGTTCGACCACGCGCGCGAGCGCCTCGTCGCGCCGGAGGGCGAAATCGCGCCCGGCGCGACGCTGCGCGTCCTCGTCGCGTCCGTCGACTTCGACGGGCGCAAGATCGACTTCCGTCCGGTCGGCCCCGTCCGTCCGGCGGGCGCGCGCCCCGCGTCCGTCCGGTCCCTCGGCAAGCCCGCGGCTCCGCGGGCGAAGCCGGACAAGAAGACCCGCCGCGGCAAACCGCCGAAAGGGACCGTCCGGACCCCGAAAAACCGCCGCCGCGGCTGAATCCCCTTTTCCCTTTCCCGCACGAACCGTCCAACCGATCCGCCATGCACGAATACCCCATCGGCCGGCTTCTCGCCGGCGACGACGAAGCCGTCAAGGCCGCCTACGAACGTTTCCACGCCCAGCCCGTCGACCTGGAGCTGCTGCACGAGGGGGACTATCCCTTCCCGAAGTTCCGCACGACGCTGCGCGGCACGACTTCCGTCTCCGGCCCCGGCACGTTCCAGGGCAAGGAGCGCTCGACGCTCACGTTCGGCCCGTCGCGCGAGCCGGGGTGGTGGATCGACCGCGCGGACATGCCCGACCAGTTCCCGATCGGCGTTTCGGTCCGCAACGTCTGGACGACGGCCCGCAACATCGTGCTGCGTTCGGGAAGCGCCCACAACTACCTGCGCATGGTCGAGCACATCGTCGCGTTCCGCGTCGGCCTCGCGCTCGACGACGTCGAGGTGTCCGTCTCCTCCGGCGACCCGCCGCTGTTCGACCGCGGCAACCTCGACATCTACGAAGCGGTCGAGAAGGTCGGCATCGCGACGACGGACGAGCCCGCGAAGTTCGTCACGGTCGACCAGCCGCTCACGTTCGGCGGCACGCGCGGCGACTTCCTCACGTTCCTCCCCGCCAAACCGGGCGAGCTCGGGCTGCGGGTCGACTGCGCGATCGACTGGAAGAGCGCCATCGGCCAGCAGCGCATCGTCTACGACCTGACGCCCGACACGTTCCGCATCGGCGCCCAGGCGCGCACGAACGCTCCGTACAAGGAGTTCCTCTACGCCCGCACCGTCGGCAAGCTCTTCGCCGAGACGCGCAACCTGGGCTACACGGCCGGGAACATCCTGATCCACGGCCGGAAGAGCTACTGGAACGAGCCGCACCTCATTTACGGCGACCGCTCGCTCGAGGCCGTCTGGCACCGCTCGACGCTCGACCTGCTCGCCGCGGTGGCGCTCATGGACGGCGCCCGCTTCGCGGGGACGATCGTCTCGTACCGCGCCGGCCACACGCAGGACGTGCAGATGTGCTCCAAGCTCGTCCTGCACCGCCACCTGGTGCCGCATTCGTAGCCCGTTCGCGGCTTTGCGAGGAATCCCGCGGCGCGTTGCGCCGCGGGATTCCTTGCATCGTCCGTCCGCCCGTCGTCAGAGAGGTTCGACGACGGGAAGCCCCGCGCGGGCGCACATCGCGCGGGCTTCCGCTTCCGGCGCGGGGTCGAGCAGGCGCGCCGGATCGTGGGCGTCCACGCCGAGCACGGCCTTGCAGCCGCAATCCGCCGCGAGGCGCAGGAAGTTTTCCCTCGGATAGTGCCGGTGCCCGGAGATGCCGAGCAGGTTCACTTCGACGGGGCTGTCGTGCGCCGCGAGCCAGCCGCACAGGCGCGACATGTGGCGCTCGTAGACCGGGGTCGGGCCCGTGTAGTCGATCACGTCGGGATGGGCCAGGTAGAGGTAGCGGCCCGATTCCATCGCTTCGAGGCAGCGGTCGACGTAGTCCGCGAGGCGCGACTCGTCGTCCGACGGCGCGCCGACCCAGTTTCCGTTCCATTCGTCGCTGCCGTCGCCCAGGAAGTGCTGTCCGCAGATCAGGTAGTCGACCGGCCAGGGCGCGAACAGCGCGTCCTGCCCGGCGATGCGGCGCGGCAGGTGTTCCACTTCGAATCCGATCAGGATTCGGATGCGGTCCTTGTATTCCTCGCGCAGAGCGAGCAGCGATCCGAAGTAGTCGGGAATCTCTTCCGGGTCCATGCGGACGCCGGACCGGAACCCGGGCGGCGGCGCCGGGTCGGCCCGCTGCCACGGGCAGTGGTCGGAGAAGCCGAGCGTTTCCACGCCCGCCGCGATCGCGGCTTCGACCCACGCGCGGTCGTCCTGGTCCGCCGCGTGGCGGCAGCGGCGCGTGTGCGTGTGGAGATTGGTCTTGAGTGTCACTTTTTCTGCTGCGTGGGGCCGAAGTTGGAAGCCGTGACGGACGTGACGTCCGAGGGCTTCGGCAGGTAGGGCTTCTTCTCGAGGTCGCGCTGGAACAAACGCAGGTGCTCGCCGTGCGGGAGGACGTCGATGACGTCCGGACCCCGCCACGAAACCTTGTAGGTCACGCCCGCGGTCTTCTCCGGCTTCACGACGGTGCGGATCGCGTGGCGCAGCTCCGCGGTCTGGCCGGGCTTGAGCTTCGGGAAGACGAGCAGGCCGTTCTTCTCCTCGAGCTTCACTTCCTTGCCGTCGACGAAGCCGTGTACGGCCTTGCCCATCCACGCGTAGCGGCGGAAGGCGGCGGTGCCGCCGCGCTTCAGGGTGAGCGCCATGCAGCCCTTCTCGGGGTAGCCCGAGGCGAGCTTCCAGGCGGCGGTCTCGCGGTCCATCGGGACGTTCACGACCCACGCGCCCTTCTCCTTGGTGACGGCGTTCTCCCAGACGATCTGCATCGACTGCGGGGCGGTGCCGCCGCAGCAGCCGGCGATGGAGCGGAACTTGCTGAGCGAGATGCTGTTCGGGAGCGATCCGCCGGTGAAGCCGCCGATCATGCGCTTGTCGATGTCGTGGTAGGTGATCGAACCGTCGGGCGTGTCGGGCTTGGAGTTGTCGCACACGACGTAGGTCGTGCTGTCGACCTGGTTCTCGACGAGCTGGTTGCGCGCGAAGAGGTTGATGTCGTTCCAGTACTGCGGGAGGCCGCTCTGGATCAGCTGCCAGGCGCAGCAGATCATGTCCTTGATGCAGCAGGTCTCGCAGTGCTCCTCTTCCATCGGGTGCCACTGTGCGTATTCGGGAACCCAGCCGAAGGACGACGAGAGCGAGCGGGCGTAGTCGTAGACGCCCTTCGCGGCGGCGAGGTAGTCCTTGTCGCCCGTGGCGCGGGCGAGCTTGGCGAGGCCGGTCGCGAACCACACGGACGAGTGGACGTGGCCCATGAACTCCTTCTTGTAGTTGAAGTAGCGGGCGGGGCCGAGGACGCCGTTGGCGAGGCCGACGGCGAGGTCGAGCGCGACGGCGTCCTTCGCGACGAAGTACCGGTCGACGAGCGCCTCGAGCATCACGCCGTTGCGGATGCACTGCTCGCCGCGGCCGGTGTGGCGCGTGAGGTCGAAGCCGCCCTCGAGGAGGTAGACGTCGTTCGGGAATTCGTAGATCGGCGCGGGCTCCTCGGAGTCGCCGGACCAGAACGTGCGGACCTTGCGCTCGATGACGAGGGAGCGCATCCCGCGGACGAGCCCCGCGGCGCGCTTGTCGGCGTCCTTGTCGTTCGGGTCGTTGCGGACCATGCGGTTCAGCGCCGAAAGCACGTAGCCCATCTCGTGGAACGAGGAGTGCATCGTGTGCGTCCAGGCGAACTTGCGGTGGTAGCGCAGGCCCTTGGGACCCCAGTCGGAGAGGA
Source organism: Kiritimatiellia bacterium (assembly GCA_017413145.1). Taxonomy (GTDB): domain Bacteria; phylum Verrucomicrobiota; class Kiritimatiellia; order RFP12; family UBA3636; genus UBA3636. The sequence continues at coordinate 14,251 of JAFPUX010000422.1, forward strand.
CGTAGCGGCGGAAGGAGGCGAGGACGTCGGCGCCGCGGCCGTCGCCGAGGATCTTCATCGTCGCGTCGAGCCCCTCGTACCACGAGGCGACGAGCTCCGCGTCGTCGACGCGGCAGTGGGCGGCCTCGGCCGGCTTCTTGTTGGGGAGGATGAGCCAGTAGGGCAGGTTGTCGTTCGCGGGGTCGACCATCGTCGTGAGGTAGTTGAGCGAACGTTCCGCGCAGGCGCGCAGGTCGAAGTGCTTGTAGTGCATGGTTCGGTGGTTGGGTTGTTCGGTAGTTCGGTGGTTCGAAGAGTCGAAGTGCGGACGCGGCGCGCTAGAGCAAGTGCTGGCCGCCGTCCACGTAAAGGACCTGGCCGGTCACGGTGACGGCGCGCGCGAGGTAGGCGACGGCCTCCGCGACGTCGCCCGGCGTGCTGCGGATCGCGAGCGGCGTCGGCCCCGCCGGTTCTTCCAGGCCGTCCCCTTCGGGCGGGATGACCGGACCGGGCGCGACCGCGTTCACCGTGAAGCGCGGCGCCGCCTCGAGCGCGAACGACTGCGTGAAGGCCTGCAGCGCCTTCTTCGTCGTCCAGTAGGGCGCGAATTCCGCGGCGGGCTTGGAGACGGTGCGGTCGAGCAGGTTCACGACGCGCCCGCAGTAGTCGGCCGGCAGGATGCGGCTTTCGGCGGCGAGGCGCTGCATCTCGCGCGCCAGCAGCATCGGGGCGAGCGCGTTCACGCGCCAGAGTTCCTCGAGCCGCTCGATCGAGATGTCCTCGGTCGAGTCGTGCGCGTAGCTCGACGCGTTGTTCACGAGGATGTCGACCCAGCCCGCCAGGTCCCACGCGGTCTTCATCGTGACCGCCGGCTCGTAGGCGTTGGAGAAGTCGCCGCACACGCACCAGACCTGGCGGCCGAGCGCCTTGATCTCGCGCGCGAGGGCGTCCGCCTCGTCGCGGGAGTTGCGGTAGTGGATCACGATGTCGCAGCCCTCGTGGGCGAGGGCGAGGCAGATTTCGCGGCCGAGGCGCTTCGCGCCGCCGGTGACGAGGGCCACTTTGTCGAGCAGGTTCATGTCGTTTTCTCCGGGATTGCGGATGGGGCGCCGCGCAGCGCGGCGAGCAGGCCGAGGAAGTCCGCCGGGGGCGGCGCCTCGAAGGAAAGGGGTTCGCCCGTGGCGGGGTGCGGCAGCTCCAGCCGCCAGGCGTGGAGCATCTGGCGCGCGGGACGCCGCGCGACGGGCAGCGCGGCGCGGTCGCGCGCGGCCGAGCCGTAGACCGGGTCGCCCGCGACGGGGCAGCCGATCGAGGCGAGGTGGACGCGGATCTGGTGCGTCCGCCCCGTGTGCAGGCGCAGACGCAGCAGCGCCGCGCGCCCGAAGTCCTCCGCGACCTCGTAGTCCGTGCGCGCCGCGCGGCCGCCGCGCGAAACGACCGCCATCTTCTTGCGGTCCGCCGGGTTGCGCCCGACCGCGCCGTCGAGCGTCCCGCGCGGCGGTTCGGGAACGCCGCTCGCGATCGCGAGGTACGTCTTCTTCACCGCGCCCGACTTGAACGCCGCCTGCAGCGCGGCGAGCGCGGCGTCCGTCTTCGCGACGGCGAGCAGGCCCGTCGTGTCGCGGTCGAGGCGGTGGACGATCCCCGGACGGCGCTCGCCGCCCACGGACAGGACGCCGGGGCAGTGGGCCAGCAGCGCGTTCACGAGCGTGCCGTCCGGATGTCCCGCGGCGGGATGCACGACGAGCCCGGCGGGCTTGTCGACGACGAGCATCGCGTCGTCCTCGTAGACGACCGAAAGCGGGATGTCCTGCGCGACGAGGCCCGTCTCTTCGACGGGCGGCACGCGCAGCCGATACGTTTCGCCGGGCGCGGGGCGGCGCTTGGCGTCCGCGCGGCCGAGCGGCGCAGACGCGCCCGCGAGCGAAAGCGCGCCCGCGGCGAGCAGGC
>JAFPUX010000423.1 GCA_017413145.1 Kiritimatiellia bacterium
CGGCCTGCGCGAGCGCTTCGAGCTGCACCACAACGTCCGCATCCAGGACGCCGCGCTCGTCCAGGCCGCGGTCCTCTCCGACCGCTACATCTCCGACCGGTTCCTGCCGGACAAGGCGATCGACCTCGTGGACGAGGCGTGCGCCTCGATCCGCGTGGCGATGGACTCGATGCCCGCGGAGCTGGACGAGATCACGCGCAAGGTGATGCGCCTGGAGATCGAGGAGACCGCGCTCAAGAAGGAGGAGGACCCCGCCTCGAAGGAGCGCCTCGCGGCGCTCCGCAAGGAGCTCGCCGAACTGCGCGAAAAGGCGTCCGCGATGAAGCTCCAGTGGCAGAAGGAAAAGGGCGCCGCGGACGAAGTGAAGGCGCTCCGCGCCCAGCTCGCCGACGCCCGCCGCGAGTGCGAGCAGAAGCAGCGCGCCTACGACCTCGAGGGCGCGGCCAAGCTCCAGTACGGCACCATCCCCGCGCTCGAGAAGAAGCTCGCCGCGCTCCAGAAGGAGGCCGAGGACGCCGAGGGGCGCCGGCTCCTGAGCGAGCAGGTCACCGAGAACGAGATCGCGGACGTCGTCTCGCGCTGGACCGGCATCCCCGTGAAGCGCCTCGTCGAAAGCGAGCGCGAGAAGCTGCTGCGCCTGCCGGACGAGCTGCACAAGCGCGTCGTCGGACAGGACGAGGCCGTGAAGGAGGTCGCGGACGCCGTCCTGCGCGCCCGCGCCGGCATCCAGAACGAGAACCGCCCGATCGGATCGTTCCTGTTCCTCGGACCGACCGGCGTCGGCAAGACGGAGCTGGCGAAGGCGCTCGCGCAGGAGCTCTTCGACAGCGAGCGGCAGATCGTGCGCATCGACATGAGCGAATACATGGAGAAGCACACCGTCTCGCGCCTCGTCGGCGCGCCCCCCGGCTACATCGGCTACGAGGAGGGCGGCCAGCTCACCGAGGCCGTGCGGCGCAAGCCCTACAGCGTCGTGCTGCTCGACGAAATCGAGAAGGCCCACCCGGACGTCTTCAACGTGCTGCTGCAGCTGCTGGACGACGGGCGCCTCACCGACTCGCACGGCCGCACCGTGAACTTCCGCAACACGATCGTCATCCTCACGAGCAACATCGGCTCGCAGGAGCTGCTGGACGGCGTGAAGGACGACGGCACGATCGAGCGCGGCGCCCGCGAGCGCGTCATGGACCTGCTGCACGCGAAGTTCCGGCCCGAGTTCCTGAACCGGCTCGACGGTTTCATGCTGTTCAAGCCGCTGCGCAAGGAACAGGTGAAGGAAATCGCGAAGCTGCAGCTCGCGGACCTCACGCGCCGCATCCACGGCCGCGGCCTGGAGCTGCGGCTCTCCGACGCGGCGCTGGACCTGCTGGTCGAGCGCGGCTACGACGCCGCCTACGGCGCCCGCCCGCTCAAGCGCGAGATCCAGAACGACGTCGAGAACCCCGCCGCGCGGCTCATCCTCGAGGGGAACTACCGCGAGGGCGACACGCTCGCCGTGGACGTCGCCAAGGGCGAGTTCGCGCTCTCCGTCCGCCCCGCGTCCGCGGACGGGCGGAAGGGCGGCGCGAGCGGGTCCTCGCGGGCATAGGACGGGAAGCGCGACGGGTCGTCGCCCGGCTGCCAGCGCTTCCAGCGGCGGTAGGACCAGAGCCACTGTTCCGGCCAACGCCGGACGACCTGCTCGAGCGCGGCGGCGACGCCGCGCGTGACGTCGTCCGGCTCGGACGCGGCGCACTCCTCCGCGGTGAACTCGCGGATGGCGCGGAAGACGTAGCGGTCGCGCGCTTCGTCCCGCGCCATGGCGAAAACGAGCACGGGAAGCCGCATCTTGTGCGTGATGGCGCCGACGACGGGCGAGAACGAGGCCGGCAGGCCGAAGAAGTCCAGGTAGAGACCGCCGTCGCGGCCATCGACGTGCTGGTCGAGAACGATGGCGACGGCGTCCCCTGCGCGCAACGCACGCAGGACGCCGCGCATGGCGCCCTCGCGCGGGATCACGGACTGTCCGCGGCTCTCGCGGAAGGCCTGCATGCGGCGGGAGACCGCGCCGCTGCCGAACGGGCGGAACACGGCCCAGGAGTGCCGTCCGCGCGAGGCGATGGTCTGCCCGCCCAGTTCCCAGTTGCCGAGGTGGGCGGTCGCGAAAAAGCCGGGGAACGACCCCTCGATCCAGCGGCGGGCCGTTTCGTCGCCGATCTCGCAGAAGCGCGCGAACCGGCCGTCGTCGCGCGAAAACCAGAAGTAGTCCAGCGCGACGAGCGCCTGGTGGTCGAACGAGCGGCGCGCGAGGGCGCGGCGCTCCTTTTCGCCGAGTTCGCGGCCGAACGCGATCCGGAGGTTCTCTTCGGCGATGCGGCGGTAGCGCCAGAGGCGGCGCGAGGCGAGCCACCCGAGGACGCGGGCGAGGCGCAGCTCGCCCTTGCGCGACAGGCGCGGGACGACGAGCAGCGCGAGCGCGAGCAGGGCGTTCTGCGGGACCGACGCGACGGCCGCGCGAAACCGCTGGAGCCGCGTCGGCCCGTGCTTCGGTCGCAGGTCCCGTTCCCGTTGCCGGGCCGTCCGCCTTTCTTTCCCGTCCATGTCCTAGCCCTCCGCGCGGGCGGAGCCGTCCTCGCCGACCCAGGCGGGATCCTTGGTCCACACGGCCTCGCCGGCGGCGAGCGAAGCCTTCACGTCGAGGATGCGCTGGTTGCCGCTGCCGCGGAAGAGCAGGTTGCGGTCGCGCAACGCCTGCACGAACGGGCCGTCCACGACGACGTCGAGCCATCCGAGGAAGCGGAGGATCTCCGGGTCCTCCTTGGCGCGGGCCATGAGCCCCTCCCAGGTGTAGCCGGTGAAGGACGCCAGGTCGTAGTCCGGGCGGAGCCGCTCCGCCAGGTCCGCGAGCGCCGCGGCCTGCGTGAACGGCTCGCCGCCGGAGAACGTGACCCCGGTGTCGACGACCGTCGCGCGGATGCGGCGTTCGACCTCCTCGACGGACACCTCCTCGCCGCCCTCGAAGGGCCACGTCTGCGGGTTCTGGCAGCCGGGGCAGTGGTGGGGGCAGCCCTGGACGAAGACCACGCAGCGCAGGCCGGGGCCGTCCGCGATGCCGTCGATGTCGAAGCCGGCGAGCCTAAGAAGCCGCCCCGCCATTGAGCCCCCCGTGCTTCACGCGGTCGTGCTCTTCGTGGCGCTTGGCGTCGTTGAAGCGGTCGAGGGTCCCGACGAGGTAGCCGGTGATGCGGCGGATGCGCTCGAACTTGATCAGCTCGTCGCTCTCGCGGCGGCCGCAGCGCGGGCAGGTTTCGCCGATCACGCCGTTGTAGCCGCAGACGGGGTCGCGGTCGACGGGGTGGTTGATCGAACCGTAGCCGATGCCGGCGTCGTGCATCGCGCGGACGATCGCCTCGAAGGCCTTCGTGTTGCGCGCCATGTCGCCGTCCAGCTCCACGTAGGTGATGTGGCCCGCGTTGGTGAGCGCGTGGTAGGGCGCCTCCTTGCGGATCTTCTCGATCGCGGAGATCTTGTAGTAGACCGGGACGTGGAACGAGTTGGTGTAGTAGTCGCGGTCGGTCACGCCGGGGATGATCCCGAAGCGCTTCTTGTCCATGCGGATGAAGCGGCCGGAGAGGCCCTCGGCGGGCGTCGCGAGGCACGTCCAGTTCATCTTGGTCTTCTGAGCCATCGAGTCGCAGAACTCGCGGATGTGGCGGACGATCGCGAGGCCCTTCTGCTGCATCTCCTCGCTCTCGCCGTGGTGGTGGCCGTAGAGCGAGACGAGCACCTCCGCCAGGCCGATGAAGCCGATCGAGAGCGTGCCGTGCTTGATGACCTCGCGCACCTCGTCGTTCCAGTGAAGCGTGTCGGAGTCGAGCCACACGCCCTGGCCCATGAGGAACGGGAAGTTCTTCACGCGGCGCTTGGCCTGGATCTCGAAGCGGTCGAGGAGCTGCTGCGCGACGAGGCGGAGCATGTCGTCCAGTCCCTTGTAGAACTTCTTCTCGTCGTGGTCGGCGAGGATCGCCAGGCGCGGCAGGTTGATCGAGGTGAACGAGAGGTTGCCGCGGCCGGTGCTGATCGCGCGGGACGGGTCGTGGACGTTGGCGAGCACGCGCGTGCGGCAGCCCATGTACGAGACCTCGGTCTCGGGCTGGCCGGGCTTGTAGTAGGAGATGTTGTAGGGCGCGTCGACGAACGAGAAGTTCGGGAAGAGGCGCTTGGCGCTCACGCGGCAGGAGAGCTGGAACAGGTCGTAGTTCGGGTCGCCCGGGTTGTAGTTCACGCCGTCCTTCACGCGGAAGATCTGGATCGGGAAGATCGGCGTCTCGCCGTGGCCGAGGCCCTTCTCGGTCGTGAGCAGGAGGTTGCGGACCACCATGCGGCCCTCGGCGCTCGTGTCGGTCCCGTAGTTGATGGACGAGAACGGGGTCTGCGCGCCGGCGCGGCTGTGCATCGTGTTGAGGTTGTGGATCAGCGCCTCCATCGCCTGGTAGGTCGCGTCGTTCGTCTCCTTGAGCGCGGTCTTGCGGGCGTAGGCCATCGCCTTGGCGACGGCGTCCGCGGGCAGGCCGCCCGCGACGAGGTCTTCGGAGAGCGCCGCGTCGAACGCGGGCGTCGCGTCGAGCCGGGCCGTCTCGCCGGACTTGGCGGCGGCGGCCTCGACCTTGGCCTTCATCGCCTCGGGCGAGGGCGCCTCGACGCCTTCCGGCGCGAGCAGCGAGAGCGCCTCCGCGAGGTCGACGCGGAAGCGCTTGGCGTAGGTTTTGGCGACTCCGGGCGCGAGGCCGCGGTCGAACTGCGCGACGGACTGGCCGCCGTGCTGGTCGTTCTGGTTGGACTGGATCGCGATGCACGCGAGCGCCGCGTAGGAGCGGATGTCGTTCGGCTCGCGCAGGTAGCCGTGGCCGGTCGAGAAGCCGCCCTTGAAGAGCTTGAGCAGGTCGATCTGGCAGCACGTCATCGTGAGCGCGTAGAAGTCGAAGTCGTGGATGTGGATCCAGCCTTCGCGGTGCGCCTTGGCCTGCTCGGGGCGGAGGAGGAACTTTTCGTTGTACTCCTTGGCCGCGGTCGCGCCGTACTGCAGCATCGTGCCCATCGCCGAGTCGCCGTCGACGTTGGCGTTGTCGCGCTTCAGGTCGCTCTCCTTCGAGTCGCGGGACGTGATCTCGTCGAAGATGTGCATCAGCTGCGAGTTCTTCTCGCGCGTCCGGGTGCGGTCGGCGCGGTAGAGGATGTAGCTCTTCGCGACGTCCTCGAAGCCGGCGCGCATGAGCGCGACCTCGACCGCGTCCTGGATCTCCTCGACCGTCGGGACCTTGTTGGGATACTTTTCGTTGAGGACGGCGTTCACGTGGTCGCCCACCTGGGACGCCTCTTCGCGGCCGCCGCGGCCCGTGGCCTTCATCGCCTTGGCGATGGCATTGACAATCTTGGTTTCGTCGTAGGAGACAACGCGTCCGTCGCGCTTCAGGATCTCGCTGACCATTGTGGAAAGGGTTGTTGTTGTGCGCGGAGGCCGCCGGTTCGCGGCGCGCGCTGGGTTGTGTGGTGTGGTGTCGACCGCGTAATCACGCATACACGTGCCGGAAACGGGACGGGGCCCCGCGAGGTGGCGCGGTACCCGTGGCGACCGATTCCAAGTGGGCTCGCGACGCTGTTTTCGTCGTTTCGCCCGGCGCGCCTCCGAGGGGTCGGCTCGGAGGTTTGCCCCGCTAGGTAAAGAAGGTTTTACCACAGGCCGGAAACGAAAGCAAGCGCCAATTTCGTCCTCAAAAAAACCGATGTCGGACAACTTGTTGCAAGACCGCGGATTGGAGCGCGGAAAAAATTTCCGTCGCGCGGGTCCGGCGGCGGCGCGGAGTCCGCCGCGGCGCATGTCGCGGAGCCTGCGCGGCGCGGCGCGCCGCCGTTTCTCCGATTTTCGAAAACGTCCTTGCGGAGGCGCGTTTCGCAGGACGCTTCGATCGCGCGGCAGACGCCGCGCGGCGGTTTCCGCCGCACCGCGGCGCGGGGCCTCGGACGCCGCGCGCCGCCCGCGGAAATTTCCCCTTGCGGCGGCGCGGCGGGGTGTGGTAGGATTGCTTGGCAACACCGAACACTCGAAACGGCGGGGTTTCCCGCCGGACCCGCGGAAAACGATGAAAACGAATCCCCACACCAAGGCCTTCATGGAGGCGTTCCCCTTCGAGGGGCTCACCTACGACGACGTGTCCCTCGTCCTCCAGTACGCCGACTTCCTTCCCGACTCGACCGACCTCTCCACGCGCCTCACCTCGCGCATCCGCGTGAACATCCCGTTCCTCTCCGCCGCGATGGACACCGTGACGGAGGCTCCGATGGCCATCGCGATGGCGATGCTCGGCGGCATCGGCGTGATCCACAAGAACCTCACGGTCGAGCAGCAGGCCGACCAGGTCAGCCACGTCAAGCACCACCTCAACGGCCTCATCCACTCGCCCGTCGTCTTTCATGTCGGGCAGACGCTCGACGAGATTCTCGGCGTGCGCGAGGAGAAGCGCTACAAGTTCTCCGGCTTCCCGATCCTCGACGCCGACGGCCGCGTGGCGGGCGTCCTCACGAGCAAGGACATCGACTACGCCGAGGACACCGCGGCGAAGGTCGAGGACGTGATGACGAAGGACCCGATCACCGCGCCGCAGGGCACGACGCTGCAGGAAGCCTACAAGATCATGCGCTCCGCGCGCAAGGGCAAGCTCCCGCTCGTGGACAAGGACGGCCGGCTCGTCGGCCTCTACTCGTTCACCGACGTGCGCGACCTGGTCGAGCAGAACCTCCCGATGGCGAACCGCGACTCGCAGTACCGCTTGCGCGTGGCCGCCGCGATTTCCGGCGGCAAGGACTACGAGCGCGCGCAGGCGCTGGCCGAGGCCGGAGCGGACGTGCTCGTCGTCGATTCGGCCCACGGCCACACCAAGGGCATCATCGACATGGTCAAGTGGCTCGTGAAGAACCTCCCCGACGTGGACGTGGTCGCGGGCAACGTCGCCTCCGGCGAGGGCGCGGCCGCGCTGCGCGACGCCGGCGCGCACGCCGTCAAGGTCGGCATCGGCCCCGGTTCGATCTGCACGACGCGCGTCGTCTGCGGCGTGGGCGTGCCGCAGATCACGGCGGTCTACGAGGCCGCGAAGGCGCTCGAGGGCTCGGTCCCGGTCATCGCCGACGGCGGCATCCGCTACTCGGGCGACGTGCCGAAGGCGATCGTCGCCGGCGCGGAGACCGTGATGCTCGGTTCGATCCTCGCGGGCACGGAGGAGAGCCCGGGCGAGAAGATCATCCAGGACGGCCGCCAGTACGTGATCTACCGCGGCATGGGCTCGCTCGCCGCGATGCAGGCGTTCGAGGGCTCGCGCAAGCGCTACGGACAGGGACACCGCAAGATGAAGGACCTCGTGCCGGAGGGCATCGAGGGCATCATCCCCTACGCCGGCACGGTGCAGAAGGTGATGACGCAGTTCTGCGGCGGCCTGCGCTCGTCGCTGGGCTACAACGGCGCGCGCTCCATCGAGGAGCTGCACGACACGGGCAAGTTCGTCCGCGTCTCGCCGGCGGGCGTCAAGGAAGCGCACCCGCACGACATCCGCATCACGCGCGAGGCGCCGAACTACACGCGCTCCTAGCGCGGCCCGGCCTCCGCGCTATTCCGCCGGCAGTCCGAACCACTGCCGGAGCAGTCCGACCGCGACCGGGAGCGCCGCGGCCGAGCCGAAGCCGGCGTTCTCCACGACGACCGCCAGCGCGATCGTCGGCTTGTCCGCGGGCGCGAAGCAGAGGAACCACGCGTGGTCCTCGCCGTGCGGGTTCTGGGCCGTGCCGGTCTTGCCGCACACGTCCAGGCCCGGCAGGTCCGCCTTCTTCGCGGTGCCGGTCTGCACGGCGTGGCGCATCGCGCGCTTGACGCGCCGCGCCGCGGCCGCGGAGAACGGGCGGTCAAGCACTTCGGGTTCTTCGGCGAGCGCGAGGTGCGGGCGCATGAGCGTCCCGCCGTTCGCGATCGCCGCTCCCAGCATCGCCATGTTCGCAGGCGAGAGCGCGAGCGTGCCCTGGCCGATCGAACGTTGCGCCAGTTCCCGCTTCTCGGCGCGGCCGAGACGGGAGATACTGCACGGCCGGACCGAAATCCGCTCGAGGCCGTTGGAGTAGACGACGATCCGGTCGTTGAAATGCATCTTGCGGACCATTTCGTTGAACGCTTCGGTGCCGGCGAGCACGCCGCCGTGCGCGAAATACGTGTTGGACGACTTCGCGAGCGCCGTGTCCAGGCCGATCGTTCCGAAGCCCGGCCACGCGAGGCCGCGGCGCAGGTAGCCGTAGTACTCGTGGTCGCGGATGGGGCCGCGCGCGCCGGGCGGCTGGTATCCCTCGGCCGGGCAGAAGATTTCCTGCTGGACGCCCGTCTGCACCATGAGCGCGGCGATCGCGGTCTTGAAGGTCGAGCCGGGCGGGTAGGCGCCGTGCAGCGCGCGGTTCAGCATCGGCGAGCGCGGGTCGGCCATGAGGCGGCGGTCGAAGCCGTTCGGGTCGAACGACGGCGAGGAGAAGAGCAGCAGGATTTCGCCCGTGCGCGGGTCGATCGCGGCGGCCGCGCCCGGACGGCCGTCGAAGAGAGCGCGCGCCGCGGTCTGGAGCCCGGCGTCGACCGTGAGGACCACGTTGGTTCCGACGTGGCGGTCGCGCTGCATCGCGGTGCGGAGCGCGTCCTTGAAGTCCGTCGCCGTCTCGAGCTGCCGGTAGCCGGAAAGCTCCGCGTCGGCCGCGCCCTCGACGCCCGTGAGGCCGCCGCCGGGGAGTCGGTAGCCGACGACGTGCGCGACGGCCTCTTCCCAGGGGTAGATCCGCGCGCCGGTCCCCTCCGGGTCGGTGTACGCGAGGACCTCGCCGTTGCGGTCGAGGATCGAGCCGCGGATGAGGTGGTTCGCGGCGTTGTCCTCGCGCGGGTTGAACCGCTCCGTGAACTGCACGAAGTCCGGCCGCGTGAAGCCGAAGAGCTGCCACGTGGACTGGTAGGCCAGGACCGCGAGCGCCGCCCCGCAGAAGAGCAGCGGGAAGAGCATGAGCCGCGTCTTGTGCCCGACGCGGTAGGGCGCGAAGTGGAAGCAGACGCGCAGCACCAGCAGCGGCACGAGCGCCAGCAGGATCCAGCGGAAGGCCGCCAGGACGCCGTCCAGGCCACCGGACGCGAGCCAGGCCGACAGTTCTTCCATGGCTCCCGGTCCCTACGCGTGCGGGACGGCGTGGAGGCCGTCGGGGATGGCGCGGCGGTAGGTCTCCGCCTCTTCGAGGAGCGCGCGCAGCTGCCCCGGGTCGGCGGCCGGGTCGAGCGCGGCGCGGATGCGCGCGAGGGCGGCCGCGTAGGCGTCGAGCGCGGCGGGCAGCTCCGGCGAGGCGCGC
>JAFPUX010000424.1 GCA_017413145.1 Kiritimatiellia bacterium
CGGACGTCGGGACGATGCGCGAGACGTTCTTCCTGAACCAGCTCCGCGCCGCGGGGCACGACGTGACCTGCCCCTCGCGCGGCGACTTCCTCGTCGACGGCCGCGTCCTGGTCGAGGTCGGCGGCGCCGGCAAGACCTTCGGCCAGATCGCCGACGCCCCGAACAGCTACCTTGCCGTCGACGACGTCGAGGTCGGCCGCGGCAACCGCATCCCCCTCTGGGCGTTCGGCCTCCTCTACTGACCCCCGCGCCGCGCAAAGCGAGCGGCCGTCCGGGCGGGCGGCAGCCGCCGCCCGCCCGGAGGGACACGTGAATCTTCCGTGAATTCGTCCCGGAGGGGTTGTTTTCCCTTGCGCGTTCTGCTATATTCCTTTTCCGTGGGAGCGCCCGGCCGCACGCCGCGGCCGCCGCGCCCCGCGGAAAGGAAAACGAATGAAACGAACGCTCCCCCTCCTCGCGCTCGCCGCGCTCCTTGCCGGCGGCTGCGCGCTCTTCGCGCCCCGCGCGGAATCCTTCGGCTCCCTCCTCGCCCGCGCCGAAGCGGGCGACGCGGAGGCGCAGTTCAAAGTCGGCAACTGCTATTTGCACGGCAACGGCGTCGAACGGAACGACGCGCTAGCCGCCGAGTGGTATCTCAAGTCCGCCGAACAGGGATACGCTCGCGGCGAATACAAATTGGGTGTATCGTTTCTCCGCGGAGATGGCGTGGAGACGAACCTCGTCGCCGCCTTCGAGTGGATGAAGAAGTCGGCCGATCACGATTATCCCCTCGCCTGGTTTGCGCTGGGGACGTTCTACGAGGAAGGCACGGGCGTGGAAAAGGACGGAGCCGAAGCGCTGCGTTGGTATCGCAAGGCCGCCGAAAGCGACCACGGACAGGCGCGGGCGTTCGCCCAGAACAGCGTCGGCCGGTGCTACCGGTTCGGCATCGGCATCGAGCGGAACGAACAGGAAGCCCTTGTCTGGTATCTCAAGTCCGCCGAGGCGGGCAACCCCGCCGCGATGGAGAACCTCGCGCAGTTCTACACGACCGGGGCAGGCGGGACACGAGACTTGGAAACGGCGCGGTCGTGGCGGGAAAAGGCGCGTGCCGTTTCGCCCGACGATCCCGTCTACGGACCCAGCGTCCGCGATTTGCTGGACGGAGACCGCGAACTGGAGGAACTGCGGAAACGCGACACGCTGACTCCGGACGAACAGTTCGAGGTCGGCGGCGCCCTTGTCGGGGGCGCCCGAAACGTCTTCGATCCCGACGAGGGATTCCGTCTGCTCCGCCAGGCGGCGGAAGGCGGAAACGTCAACGCTCAATCCTATCTCGTGCACATATACTACAAAGGGCTTTGCGGCGTCGAGAAGAATCCCGCGGAGGCCCGGCGCTTCCTCCGGATGCTGGCCGGCGACGACGTCGAAACCCAAGCCGGGCTGGGTAAAGCCTTTTATACCGGCTGGTGGGGTTTGGAGCAGGATTTCCGCGAATCGGCCTACTGGTTTCTCAAGGCGATCGAAAACGGCTACGAGGGCCCGGAACCGAAAAGGGCGCTCGAACGGATCGAATGGATGGCGCCGAGGGACTACGCGGAGGCGCGGATCGACCTATTCGCCGAGCGCGAGACGCCGGACGCCGTGCCGCCGCGGCCGGAGGGCGCGACGGAGGACGCGGTCCGCGCGCTCGCCGCCGCGCGGCCGGAGAGTCTCGCGGAGCGGGTGCGCGCGGCGCTGCGGCGGAGGCGCTACGCGGCGTTCGTGCTCGGCGGCGGCGTTTCGCTCAAC
>JAFPUX010000425.1 GCA_017413145.1 Kiritimatiellia bacterium
ACCTGAAGTTCGCCTGGACGGAGACCGGGCACCCGATGCGGCTGGAGCTGCTGAGCCTCAACCTGGCCAACGGAAGCCTGAGCGTCGTGGAGAACGAGTGCGCGGGCTGCGGCGTCCTCGTGAGCAACTGCGTCTCGACGACGACGGGCAACAGCTACTACATGAAGCTCCCCGGGCAGCGCGGCGGGACGATGACGGTCGTCGATTCCGAAATCACGACGCAGAACCTCAACGCATCTTCGGCGAGCGACGTCGCGGGCTATGTCTTCGCGGTCACGAACTCCACCATCGCGATCAAGTACGGCGCCGACGTGGGCGGGCCGGGGACGGTCGTCGACGTTTTCGGATCGACCCTCGCGTTCGGCCTGTACGCGCCGTATTTCGGCGCGGGGAGCGTCGCCACGACGAACGAGCACCCGGGCATGAAGATCCGCTTCAAGGATTCGACGCTCAAGGCCGGTTCCTCGGGCTGGTGCCACTTCCTGAGCGCGGGGGGCGAGCTGGTCCTGGACAACGTGACGCAAGAGGGCAACTTCAAGGGAATCGGACTCGCCGGTCTGACAACGGAACTGATCGACACGTCGCTGAAGTTCTACAGCCAGAACGCGAACGGCTACCGCGGCATCTCGGGGACGCTGCGCCTCGACAATTCCGAATGGGTCGCCACGAACGGGGTCTGCATGCTCAACGGCCCCCTCGCGCTCGAATTCGCGGGCCGGGCGCCGGCGTTCGAGGCGTCCGCTTTCTCCGGAAACTATCCCGTCACGCTCAATTTCCTCGTCCCGAAGGGCGGCTACGCCCGCCCGCCCGTGAACCGCATGGACAACGCCGCGACGGGGCAGGTCTTCCCGTCCGGCGCGGCCGGCGGCGCGATCAACGTCCTGCCCGAGAGCCCGATGGCGCAGGCGTCCGGGACGTGGATCGTCCCGCTGATCTACGTGAAGGATTCGAAGAGCTCCAAGCCCGTCTGCAACCTGACGAACCTGCCGCTCACGGGGCTTCCGAACGAGAAGTCGCGCTTCCTCGTCACGGCGGACTACGAATGGGACTACGCGGACGTGAACGGCAAGGCCGAAAGCGACTGGACGCCGGTCGCCGTCGGCTACAACGGCAACCAGACCGCGGCGGGCGTCGCCGTCAAGCTCGTCGGCCGCCCGCCGGGCACGGTGATCATCGTCCGCTGAGCGCGGACGAGTGACTGCCATCACTCAACCATTCAACCATTCAACCTTTCTACCCATCCGCATGAACGAACACGACATTCCCGAAACGCCGGCCGCGAGCCGGATCTGGTTCCGCGACGCGCAATACGGCCTGATGATCCACTGGGGGCTCTACGCCCTGCTCGGCGGCGAATGGAAGGGTCGCCGGATGCCGTTCATCGGCGAGTGGGCGCAGCAATACTTCCGCATTCCGAACGCGGAATACCGCGCGCTGGCGCGGGCGTTCAACCCGGTCTGCTTCGACGCGGACGAATGGGTTCGGCTCGCGCGCGACGCCGGGATGAAGTATCTGGTCGTCACGGCCAAGCACCACGACGGCTTCGCGCTGTTCCGCTCGCGCGTGTCGGACTTCAACGTCGTGGACGCGACGCCGTTCGGGCGCGACGTGGTCGGGGAGCTCGCGGAGGCGTGCCGCCGCCACGGCATCAGGCTCGGCCTCTACTATTCGCAGGACCTGGACTGGAGCGACCCGGACGGCGGCGGCTACCGGACGGGGAAGACCTGGTGCGGCGGCGCCGGCTGGTGGACGAACAACTGGGACTTCCCGGACGCCTCGAAGAAGGACTTCTCGCGCTACTTCGAGCGCAAGGCCAAGCCCCAGGTCGAGGAGCTGCTCACGCAATACGGCGACCTGTGCCTCGTGTGGTTCGACGTGCCGTTCACGATCTCGCTCGAGCAGAGCCGCGAGCTCTACGCGCTCGTGAAGCGCCACCAGCCCGGCTGCCTCGTCAACTCCCGCATCGGAAACGGCGTCGGCGACTACGGCTCGGCGGACGACAACCAGATCCCGGACGACGACAAGGGCCCCGCCCTCTTCGAGACGCCCGCCACGCTCAACGACACGTGGGGCTACAAGCCCTTCGACCAGAACTGGAAGAGCGCCGCCGAGGTCGCGCGCATCCGCGAGCACCTCCGCGTCCGCGGCGTGAACTACCTGCTCAACGTCGGCCCCGACCCGCTCGGCCGCATCCCCGCCCCCGCCGCCGACATCCTCCGGGCGGCCGCGCCCGGCGCGCCCGCGGAGGCCCGCGCCCGATGAACGCC
>JAFPUX010000426.1 GCA_017413145.1 Kiritimatiellia bacterium
AACATCTGGACTGGTTCCGCGAACGGTTCCGCCCCGACCTGATTTCCATCGTCCTCAACACCGGTCCGGAACCGCTCTCGTTCGGCAAGGGCCGCCGCGCCGTCCCCATCGCGTGCCTTTTCGGGTCGTGAGCGGGCGGAAAAAAACGAAAGCCCGGCGGTTTTCCGCCGGGCTTCGTGTTTTGTGTGGAGTTGGCTCCGACTACGCCTTGCGGCGCTTCAGGAGCAGCGCGAGACCCGCGAGGGCGAGCGCAGCCGTGGAAGGCTCGGGGACGGCAGCGGCCGTCCAGCCCCCTCCCTTCGAAACGGAAGTCGAAGCGTCTGCCGTGGAGTAAGAGAAGGAAAAGGCCTGAGCGTCAATTACGGCGCCGTCATCAGCGACACCACTCAAAGTAAATGTCGTTGAGGACAGGTTGTAATACGTGGTTCCTTCGTTCGTGAATGTGAGAAGCATGGCGAACACGTCGCCATTGCGTCCGCCCGCTGTTCCATAATCGGTCTCATAGGTTCCCGTCAGCTTTGACATTGAACTTGTTTTGCTCACGGTCGAAACCTGAGTTCCGATTTCAGAAACGATGGTAGAAATAGTGTCTGAAGAAATGTCATAGGAGCCGGACAGGGATCCACTGCTTCCAAGGTAGATTAGATACCCGGACACCGACTCGTTGGACTTCAGACGAGTACCGTTGAAGGAGACTCCTGTTGCGGCCCAGTCAAAGGAAAGAGCCGACGCAGAGGTCGTAAGCATTGCGGCCAGACAAGCCGTGATGAGTTTAGTTTTCATTTGTTTGGTTCCGTTTGCCTTAGATTACTCCGCCGTAGGCGAAGTGAAAGTGATTGTGCTGGCGTCGGGGAGAGAAACCCAAACGGATTGACCAATGGCAATCGTGGCAGTAGGCTTCTCTTGATTGTTGTCGAGCCACATGTTGTTGAGTGTGGCATCATCCATGAACTCTTCCGGGCTTGTCCCAGACCACCCGTAGGTGACATATCCACGTCCGTTCCAAACACGAAGAGTTGCAGCGTAATTGCCATCTTCGTCAAACCCCGCAACATTGGTGAGCTTACCGAAGTCGGACACCTTCACAGCCGCCGGATACGGATTAGCAAGCATGTTCAACCCCGAGGACAGGTTGACTTGAATGCTTTCCGCAGAAGAGACCTCACCCGAGAGGGTCATCGTGGTGGCGTCGGAAGTGCTAATCCAAAACGCCCCCTCGTTTGACAGATCAACGTCGGGAACCTCCTGATTGTTGTCAAGCCATGTATTGTTGAGAGTTTCATCGTCCATATACTCGCCAGGACTAGTTCCAGCCCAGCCGTATGTGGCGTAACCTCGACCGTTCCAAACTCGAAGAGTAGTAGCGTAAACGCCATCTTCATCGAATCCTTCTGCGCCTTCATTGAGAACGCCGATTGTCGTCAAGGGAATGTCGCCACCTCCAACTTCGTTAAACTGCACACCAACCATGGTCAGTCCATTGTTAAGGGAGACCTTGTTATATCCCACGATGTTGCTGCTCACCACGTCGGCGGCCTGCGCCGGCGCAATGATGGTTGCGCCGGCCACCAAGCCCGCCGCGACCGGGACGGAGCCCGGTCGCGGGGGACTTCCGGTTTCGGCGGCGCGCGCCGGCGCAAAGGCCGCCGGAAACCGGCGGCCTTTTCCTTTCGTCCGGCGGCTGGCGGCTTGGATCTGGCTAGGCGCGAGGCGCCAGGCGCAAGACGACCGGCCGGAGAAGGGGGCTTACCCCGCATTCGGCCAGGTCGACGCAATCGACGCAATCGACCCAACCGACGAAATCGGACACCCCCGCGTGCCTTCGGAAAACCGGGGAGACGTCCGATTGTGTCGATGGAGTCGATGGAGTCGGTGACGTCGATGCCTGCCGTTTTCGCTGACGGGTTTCACCTCTCGACGAGGCAAAAACCGACTCGGAAGCGGTAGAGGGAACAAGGACATGCGAAGGGCAAACGGCCGCTCAAACCGTCCAGTCCTGGACCGAGAGACCGGGAACGCGGCCGAAGTGGTCGGTGTTATGCGTTACGATTGTGCACCCGTCCGCGAGGGCGGACGCGGCGATGAGCGTGTCCATGTTGCCGATGGGCGTTCCGGACGACTCGAGCGCGACGCGGATCTCCGCGTAGCGCGCGGCGGCTTCTTCGCCCCACGGGACGACGTCGACGAGCTCGAGGAAGAACCCGACCGCGTCCGAGATGCGCGCCGAACCTTTCTTCCGGGCGCCGAACCGCAGTTCCGCGACCGTGACAGCGGAAACGCACAACCGGCCGGCGTTTCTTTGAACGCGCTTCCGCAACTTCTCGTTTCCTCCGCGGATGACGAAACTGCACGTGTCCGTGTCGAGCATGTATCGGACGGGGGTCATGCGAAAAGGTCCCTTTCCTGCGCGCGCTGGGAGGCGGCGCGGTCGAGCGTGAAATCCGGACAGGCGTGGTCGCGGAAGAAGTCCGCCCACGTGCGTCGGCGCGCAGGCGACAGGATCAGCGAGTCGCCGTCCCTCCGGACGTAGACTTCCGAGGTCCCGAAGCGGAACGGCTTCGGAATGCGGACGGCTTGCGACCGCCCCGTCATGAAAACTTTCGCCGTGGTCATGGCTTTCCTCCCGTGATTCGTTGGTATGCGGCAAATGATGCATATCTTCCGGGAAAAGTCAAGCGAATTGCCGCTCGTCTAGCGGGGACCTTTCAGGTCGCTGCGGAAGCCGCGGCCGGGGAGAGGCTCCGGCGGAGGAAGGGGCGCGGCGGAGGGAAAGATCCTCCAATAGGTTTCGGCGAGGGCTTTCGGGACGAGGCCGCGGTAGTGGCGGTCCAGCAGGTCGGTGCCGCGGAGGTGGCCGAGGTTGAGGGCCGTGGCGGCGGCGTCGCGGAAGGCGCCGACGTGCATGGTGGCGTAGGTGTGGCGGGCGGCGTTGTCGGTCCAGGAGAGGCCGGGCGCCGCGAGGCGGAGCGCCTTCCAGTTGCGGACGTCGTGCTCGTCGCGCACGATGCGGCCGGCGGCCGCGCCGGCGTGCGCGGCGGTCCAGTCGCGCCAGCGCCGCAGCCACGCGACGGCGTTCGGCTCCAGCTCCACGAGCCGCGGTTTGCGTCCGCGCGTGAAGCCCTTGGGTTTCGGGATGCGCAGCACGGCGCCGTCCAGGTCCAGGTCCTCCCAGCGGGCGCGGAGGATCTCCGCCGTGCGGACGCCGGCGAAGAATCCCAGGGCGAGAAAGGCCCCCACCCCGCTCTCGGCGGCGCCCGGATGCGCTTCGGCGACGCGGAGGATCCGCTCGACGCGGTCCGGCGCGAGATAGCCGGGCTCCTTCCAGCCGATCCGCTTCGGATGCAGGCCCGCGAGCGGCGAGCGGTCGAGCAGGCGCGTTTTGACGGCCCAATTGCACGCGGCGCGCAGGAGCGTGAAGAGGGAGTTCCACGTGCGCGGGTTGCGGTGGCGGTCGAGCGCGCGGAGGATGGCCTCGCGCGACAGGGACTCCACCGGCGCATCCGGGCCGAACGCGCGCCGGAAGAACGCGCCGGCGGCACGCGTCGAGCCGATCGAGCGCGCCTGCGCGGGCGAAAAGGCCTCGATCCGGCGGTCGAAGAGCTCGCCGACCGAGAGGGGCGGGACCGGACGCGCCCGTCCGCACGCGGAGCGGAGGTGGGCGAGGACGAGTTCGGTGAGGGTGGGTTTGTTCTCACGCGGAGTGCGCGGAGGTTGGTTCTCACGCGGAGTTCGCGGAGTTCGCGGAGGTTCGGGAAGGAGCGCGCCCTGCGGGCGCGCGGGTTCTTCCAGGATCGCAAGCGCGTGGAGGGCGTCGAGAATCGCGGCGCTCCTCGCGTATTTCGCGAGGAGCGCATCGACTTTGACAATGGATTTTCGGAAAGACGGAATTCTTCTCATTGCAGGTTCACGGGTTCGAAGGTTGGCAAGTTCGCAAGTTCACCGCGGCCGCAGGCCGCGCACCATGTACATCGGCGGGGCGGCGAGGCGGCAGCCCGCCGCCCCGCCTCATCCCTCTTTCGGGAAGATTCTCCAGTATTGTTCCGCCACGGCCTTCGCGACGAGGCCGCGGTAGTGTTCTTCGAGCATGTCGGTGGAGCGGCCGTGACCGAGGTTGAGCGCGGTGGCGGCGGCGTTGCGGAAGGCGCCGACGTGCATGGTTGCGTAGGTGTGGCGCATGACGTTCGCGTGGTCGCTGCGTCCCCACGAGTCGCCCGCCGGTTCGAGCCAGGCCTTCTTCCAGCCGGCGAAGCGGCGCAGGTCCGGCGCCATCGGGCCGCGGGGTTCGCGTCCGCGGCGGCGGGCGGAGGTCCAGCGCCGCCAGTGTCCGAGCCACGCGACCGCGTTCTTCTCCAGTTCGACGAGGCGGGGCCGCATGCCGCTCGTCCAGCCTTTCGGGCGCGGGATGCGCAACACGGCGCCGGGCAGGTCGAGGTCCTCCCACGAGGCGCGGGCGATTTCGACGGTGCGGACGCCGGCGAAGAAGCCGAGCGTGAGCACCACGCCCGCGGCGCAGGACGTTTCGCCGGGATGCGCTTCGACGGCGCGGAAGATGCGCTCCACGCGGTCGGGCAGGAAGAAGGACGGTTCCTCGAACGGCACCGGCGTCCGCGGAACGGCCTCCGCGAGGCGCGGATCGCAGAACCCCTCCCGCGCGCCCCAGCGCAGCGCGGTGCGGATGCGGTCCGCCATGCCGTCGCGGGAGCGCGGCGTCCGGTAGCGGTCCAGGACGGCGGCGACGTCCCCGGCGCGGAGCGCCTCCACCGGCAGGTCGGGACCGAGCGCCCTGCAGAAGAGGTTGCCGAGGCTGCGGGCGAGCGCGCGGCTGCAGGTCTGCTCCGGCGCGAAGCGCGCGGCGTAACGGCCGAAGAACTCGCGCAGGACGAGGCGCGGGCGGTCCGGGCGCGCGCGGCCGCTCCGGCGCCACGCGAGCGCCAGTTCGGAGAGCGTCGTGTCGCACCGGGCGGCGTCGAGCAGCGCGAGGGCGTTGAGCGCGTCGAAGAGCGCCGCCTTGCCGGGGATCGCCCCGAGCAGCGCCCGCACGTTTCCCTCGGTTTGCCGGAACGGCGGATCGGGCATCGGAATCTGCATGGCGTTTCGGTCCTTTCCGGATGGAAAACGGAAATGCTACGCGCCGCGCTCGCAGGCGCAAGGGGCGAGCCGCGCGGCCGCGGAGGCGCGAGGACGACAATCGTTGACCCGGAGGCCCGTCTGTTGTAAAATCCAGGCCATGAACAACCCAACCGACACCTCTTCCCCTTCCCCCAAGGACCGGCCGTTGCCGGGACACGAGACGCAATCCGACGAAATGGCCTGCCCGCAGTGCGGGCGCTTCGTCGGCGCCGCCACCAAATGCCCGTATTGCGGGGCCAAGGTCGAGAAGCGCATGAGCCTCGTGGCCCTCCGCTGGGCGGCCGTGCTGCTTTCCACCGTCGGCCTCGTCCTGCTCTGGCTCATGGCCAAGACGCGCGAGCCCGAGCAGATCCGCATCGGCGACATCGAGACCACGATGAACTTCGGCGTGGTCCGCCTCTCCGGACACGTGACCGCCGACGCCCGCCCGTTCAAGAACGGCAACGGGATGTCCTTCGCGGTCGACGACGGCACCGGCAACATCCGCGTGTTCGTGGACCAGTCGCAGCGCAAGGCGATGGACGAGGCCGGCCTCGTGCCGCGGCGGGGCGACGACGTCGATTTCGTCGCGCAGCTGCAGGCGTCGTCGGCCGGCCATTCCGCGCGCATCCGCAGCCTCGACCCCGCGTCGTTCCGGCTCGTGCGCGGCGGCGAGCCCGTCGGCGCCGCGCCCGCCGACA
>JAFPUX010000427.1 GCA_017413145.1 Kiritimatiellia bacterium
CCGGCCCCAGAAGCCGTGCGGCCGATCGGCGAAGAGGTGCAGCTCGGCCGGGATCCGCCGTTTGCGCAGCTCGCGGTAGACCTGCGTCGAGGCCAGCGGCGAATAGGGGTCGGCGCTGCCGTGGAATAGGCACATCGGCGCGGTCTTCTTGTCGAACCGGAAGACCGGGTCGAGCTTCGCGCCCTCGCCGCGGCGGACGTTCGCGACGCCGATCCCGTCGTCGAGCGCGTAGGCGATCGCGCCCGTGATCGCGAAGTTGAGGTGGCATGGGACGTCGTCGAGCGCGTCGACCTTCTCGTAGGCGGGCGTGAGCGCGCTCGTCGCGAGAAGCGTCGCGAGGTGGGAGCCGGCGGACATCGAGATCGTGCCGATCCGCTCGGCGTGGAAGCCGCGCTTCACCGCCTGGGAGCGGACGAGCCGGACCGCGCGCTGCCCGTCCTCCCACGCGCTCTGGTAGATGGGGAGGCCCTTCGGGCGCGGCGTGCGGTAGACGAGGTTCACGCACTGGAAGCCGGCGGCCGTGAACTTCTTCTCCCACAGGTTCACGAGCCCGACGTCGCAGCAGTTCTGGTAGGCGCCGCCCGAGATCAGGATCATGCAGCAGCCGTTCGGCTTCTCGGGCGCGGGGCGCCAGTCGATGTAGGGGAGGGCGTTGGTCCCGCCCTCGTTCGTCATCTTGGCGACCTGGTGCGGCTGGGCGTCGGGCATCTTGCCCTCCGGCCACAGGTTCTCGCGCTCGGCGGACGCGGTGAGCGCGGCGAAGGCCGCGAGGAAGGAAAAAAGGAAGCGTGCGGGTTTCATGTTATTCGGCCTCCTCGAGGCGGAAGTTGCGGAAGGCGAGGCCGGAGTGCTCCGCCGGCATCATCTGGAACTGGACGGCGACGGCGATGATCTTGCGGAAGTTGTCCGGCACGGTGCCCTTGTCGATGCCGATCCAGACCGTCTCCCAGGTCTCCGGGTCGTTGTCGGCGCGGTAGGCCCAGCCGCCGCGCTTGTACATCGGCACGCGCCAGCCGCCGAAGGCGAGCTTGCCGTTCTCGTCGCGGCCGTTGAGCTTGAGCTGCGGTGTCGCGTGGTCGTGGTAGTTGCCGTCCGCGTCCGGCAGGCGGTTCATCTCGAAGTAGAGGCGCGCGTACCGGCCGGGCTCGACCGGGATGCCCTGCGCGAGGTCGGCGTTGCCGCAGCACCAGCTCCCGGCGGTCTCGTCCAGCGCGACGTTCCAGGTGCGCGTGGCCTCGTCGTAGCTCGCGTGGACGCCCTTGCCTCCGCCCGTGCGGGCGAGCGCCGGGAACTCGACGGTCTTCGGCTCCGGCTTCTGCGCGGTGATGGCCGCGACGTAGGCGTCCGCCCCGCGCCGCGGCGCGATCGCGACGGAGGCGACCTTCTTCTCCGGCTTCGGGTTCGGCCACTGGCGGATCATGTACTTGTGGCCCTCGCCGTCCTTCCAGCCGACGACCTCCCGGCCGCTCTTGGCGTCCACGTCGACGGCGGTCCCGTCCTCGTAGACGACGCGGTAGAGCGGCGAAACCGTGTGGGCGAAGTAGAGGAACGCCGCGTAGGCGTCGACGGCGATGCCCTTCACGGGCTTCTCGACGTGGATCACGTCCTTGAACTGGTTCTGGTCGAAGCGGATGAAGTCGAAGCGCATGCCGCGCCAGTCGGTCACGCCCCACGGGATCTTGAAGCCGGGGTTCTGGACGTTGGCGAACTCGTTCAGGCGCACGAAGACCATGCGGTTCGGGTCCACGTCGAAGACGGGCATGCGCGCCGCGCGCTCCGCCTTCTCGCGGGCGATCTCGGCCTTGCCGATCTCCAGCGCCTTCGCCGCGGGGAGCGCGGGGTCCCAGGCGACGTCCGCCGTGCGGGGGTACTTCGCGAGGATGTCCGCCGCGTCGCCGTAGACGTAGAAGTGCGAGCCGCCGGAGAGGACGAGCGTGTAGTAGCCGTCCGCGTCCGGCTGGAGCGGCTGGCGGTGCGAGACGAGGTTGCGGACGCGCGGATCGGCGCCCGCGACCGCCCCCTCGGCGGGGCGCGTGAAGAGGCGCACGAGCGCCGGCTTCTTCGCGCCCGGGCGCGGCGCCGGCTTGAAGCGCACGACCGGCAGCGTCGGCGCGCGCGAGGTGACCATGTAGGCGTCGAGCTTCCCGCGGCGGGCGGGCGTCACCTCGATCGAGGCCGCGGCGCTGCCGTCGTCCTTGATCGCGTCCAGCATCTCGCAGCACGGCCTCGCGCCCTTCTTCGCGGCGGCCGCGAGGACCTCCGCGACCATGTCGGCCGTCGGGACCTTCTCCCGGAACTCGACGAGCGAGCCGCCCTTCGCCGCCCAGTCGTCGATGCGCCGGCGCGCGGCCGGGTCCATCTCGGCCACCCCGGCGATCGCCAGCACGTCGTAGCGGTCGAGGCGGTCCGTCTCGACGATCTGCGGCTCGAGGATCACGTCGATCGGCAGGTGGGCGTATTCGAGCGCCTGCACGAGCGCGTCGAAGAGGCGGTTGTCGCCGCCGCCGGACGCGTAGGCGTGGCGCTCGTTCGTCTGCGAGAAGAGAACGGCGACCTTGCGCGGCACGCCGCGGTCGCGGGGCGTGAAGAACTCGTTCACGTCCTGGATCTCGCGCTTCGCGAGGCGGATGCCGAGCAGCTGGTCGGTCGCCACCTTGTAGGGACACAGGAAGTTGTAGGCGCTCACCTTGCCGACCTTCTTGAGCGACTCCTCCGGCCACATGCGCCAGAACTTCACGCCCTTCCACTTGCCCTCGGTCTCCTCGACCTCGTGCACCGCGCGCCAGTCGCTCGGGCGGCGCGACCACTTGAACATGTAGGAGACGTTGTAGCCGCGCTGGTACTGGTCGAGGAAGCTCTGGCGGATCGAGTTCGTGGAGGAGCCGACGTACATCTCGCTGTCGACGATCGGCTTGCCGTCCGCGAGCGCGCGCAGCAGGTGCCCCTCGACGGCGCCGCCGTGGCCGCCCGTCGGCGCGCAGACCACGCCGAGGCCCTTGTTCGCCGTGTAGAGGTCGATGCCGCGCGTGCGCATCGTGGTCGGCTGGAAGCACGCGAGCGCGTTCGGGTCGACGCGGCGGATCGCCTCCTGCCCCTCGGCGAGGAGCGACGCGAACGCATTCTCCACCGCCTTGATGCGGTCGGCTCCGTGGAGCGACGCATCGACGCGCCCCTCCTCCGACGAGGCCGGCTCGTTCATCAGCTCGTAGCACCACGGACGCCAGCCGATCTCGCGCGTGAGGCGCGCACCCTCCTCCCACATCGTGAGCCACACCTTGCGCCCCTCGTCCGTGAGGATCGAGTACGGCATGAAGTGGTGCCCGCCCGGCGCGCGCGCCGCCGGATCGCACGAAAGGCAGCCGTGGCCCCAGTCCGCCGCCGTGAAGTCGACGTAGACGGGCAGCCCGCTCGCGATCGCCCCCGCGTATTTCTTGTCGTCGCGCCGGCGCATGCGCTGGCCCGGATTGAGCTTGAGCATCCACTCCATCGGCGCCTCGTAGCCGATGCCGTCGAGGCCGAGGCGCTGCAGGTTCTCGTAGCCGGGCATCTCCTGGTAGAGCCACTTGAGCTCCGGCACGTACCCCGGCGTGTCCTCGTTGCATTCCAGCTCCGTCGCGCCGTACCAGATCGTCGCCGGGAAGTAGTGCGGAACCCCGTTCACGAGGAGGTGTCCCTCCTTCGCGATGGAGAGCGTCGCGTTCGACGGATACAGCTCGCCGCGCGGCAGCGCGTCGAACGGGACGAACGGATCGAAGCCCAGGCCCTTCGGGTCCAGGTATTCGTCGGCGGTAGCGGACGCGGCGAGCGCCGCGAGGAAAGGGAGGAGGAGGCGCGCGGGTTTCATGGCGCGCATTCTACACCCGTCCGCCCCGCGGCGCCATCCAAAATGCGCCCGGATTCTTGTGCGATTGCGGCTCACCCGGCGCCGGGCGCGGCCTAGTCCGCGAGCTGGTCGTGGTACTGGCCGTCCTTGTAGGCGCGGCAGGTGCCGAGGGGAAGGCCGGCGCCGTTCACGACGTTCCAGCCGCAGTCGAGGTCGAACCAGGCGTAGCGGAAGGCGAAGGCCTCCTTCACGTCGGGGTGCGTGAGCTCGATCGTGTCGCCGACGATCTTCGCGTCGGCGAAGTAGAGCCGCACGCCCTCCTTGTCGTTGCCCTTCCTGTCCTTGCCCGTTTCGACCGGGCCGGAGATCTCGAAGCCCTTGGGCGCCTTGCCGTCGCGCGTCTTGAGACCCTTGGCGTTCCTGAGGTGCAGGATGCACCTGGGACCGTCCCACTCGACGGAGTCGATCTGCGGGCAGGAGCCCTCGACCGGCTTGCCGTAGACATGCTGCAGCGCCCAGTTGGCGTAGCGCTCGCCGACCTCCTCCTTGCGGATGGGGTGGATGTCGGGCTCGCCGAGATCGAGGAGCGAGATGGTGTCGCAGTCGGGGAGCAGCGTCGCGAGCTCGTTGAGCTGGCGGCGCATGTCGGCGTTCACGGACCAGGTCGGAGCGTTCGTCTCGCCGTTCTTCATGCGCTGGACGGAGTTCGGGTTTGTGTCGAGCTGGTGCGGGCAGATCTCGGTGATGATGACGGGGAGGCGGTCCTTGTAGGTGAACTGCGCGCGCCAGCCCTCGACGAGCGTCCGGAAGAACTCGGGGTACTTGCCGTTGCCGAGGTCGGAGCAGCCCTGGTACCAGACCGCGC
Organism: Kiritimatiellia bacterium; assembly: GCA_017413145.1. Taxonomy (GTDB): domain Bacteria; phylum Verrucomicrobiota; class Kiritimatiellia; order RFP12; family UBA3636; genus UBA3636. Next base: position 4,689 of record JAFPUX010000427.1, read on the forward strand.
CCTTGATGGCCATCGGGTAGAGCGGGTGGACGAGGCCGGCGTCCATCGTGGTCGCGCTGAACATGTTGATCGCGCGGGCGTCCTCCGGCTTGCGGCACTCGGGGTGGTTCCAGATGTCGTGCGGCGGCGTCTCGCCGAAGCAGGCCTTGAAGTGCATTTCGTGCGCCTCCGCGCGCGACGGCCAGAGCGAGATCGAGACCGGCTTGAGCATGCCGCCCGGACGGCCGTCCTTGCCGCCCCAGACCTTGTAGCGGACCGCGAGGACGTTCGTGCCGACGAGGCCGTGCTCCTTGATCGGGACGCCGTAGCCGTGGTTGGGGTTGCCGGACCCGCCGAAGGCGTGGCCGTTGAGGTAGTTCATGTCCTGGCCGTAGGAGTCGCTGTAGCCGATGGCCCAGTTCTTCCGGAGGTCGTCCTCCGTCATCTCGAACGTCGCGCGCAGCCAGATCTCGCCCGTGAAGCCCTCGGGGAACGGGTCGGACTGGAAGCCGCGGCCGTCGATCACGACGGGCTTCCAGCTCTCGTCCTCGACGAAGTCGGGGTCGTGCAGCGAGGGCTTGGTCTTGAGGAAGTTCGAGGCGGGATCGAAGCGCTTGTTCCACTCGACGATCTTCTTCTCGTAGGCCTCGGGGCCGCCGCTCTTCATGAAGCCCTCCCAGCGGTTGTGCCAGAAGCCGGCGACGCCCTTCGCGTGGCCGTGTCCGTGGTCCTTGGCCCAGGCCTGGTCGATCCAGCCGTCGATCTTCGTGGCGCCCCACGAGGCGTTCACGAGGCCGATCGGGATGTCGAGCGCCCGGTTGAGCTTCCAGCCCATCCAGTAGAGCGCGGCGCCGTTCTTGCGCATCGAGTCGTAGGTGGAGGTCTCCCAGTGGATGCCGACGGCGTCCTCACGCGGGCAGGGCGAGTTCCTGTTCTCGCCGTCGTTCATGAGGAGCGTGCGGATGGCCGGGTTGCCCTCCGCCTTCTTCAGGAACTCCTCGCCGCCGATCGGGAGCCGCCCGTAGCCGGCGAACGTGTAGGCCATGTTGGACTGGCCGCAGCCGAACCAGACGTCGCCGAAGAGGATGTCCCCGACGACGGCCTCCGCGCCGTCGGCGCGGAAGCCGCCGCCGGGGGCGATGGCGCCGCGCTCCGCGCGGAGCGAATACGTTCCGCCGGCCTTCATCGCGGGGAGCTTCACGGTCCAGCGGCCCTTGTCGTCCGTGGTGGCGGTGCGCTCGGCGAGGGGCTTCTTGCCGCCCTCCTTGAAGAGCGAGACGCGCACGACCGCGCCGGTGTCGGCGAAGCCCCA
>JAFPUX010000428.1 GCA_017413145.1 Kiritimatiellia bacterium
CGTCCCGCGTCGGCGGTCTCGATCCGGAAGACGGGGTGGCGCGGTTCGGCGCGGTCGAGGCGCGGCGCGGGCGGCAGCCCCGCGTCGCCGCCGAAGACGAGCAGCTCGGACTGCCCGGGCAGGAGGTCGAGCGCGACGGCGCCGTCGTCGGTTTGGTCGGCGAACGCGGCGTCCTCCAGGAGGCGCAGCCGCGCGAAGGCGCCGCGCGCGGTCGGGGGCAGGCGGACCGTTGCGCGTGCGGGTTCGTCGGGCGATTCGTTGAAGAAGAAGAACGCGTCGCGGCCGTCGCGCACGACGTGGTAGTGGCGCACGAGACGGCACGCGCCGCCCTCGAACACGACGTCCGCGCCGGCGGCCGCGCGCACGGCGTCGGCGAGCGAGGAGAGGGGAAGGGGCGCCGGAATCCCGCACGCCGCACGAAGTACTCCCCCACCCGGCTTCGCCGGGAGCCCCCTCTCGGAGGGGGCCGCTTCGTCCGGATCCGCAGGCTCGTCATCGCCCCCCTCCGAGAGGGGGGTGGCGGCGCGAGCCGCCGGGGGGAGTACTCCGTGGGGAGCTTCGTCGCCGGCGAAGAGTATGGGCAGCCCCTGCGCGCGCAGGTCGGAGAGCCGCGCGAGGAGCGCGGGGGGAAGGTGCGGCGCGAAGGGGACGACGAGCGCGCCGAAGGTTTCGTCCGCGACGCGCAGGCGGCCGTCCTCGACGCGCGCGTCGCCGAGGAGCGTGTCGGCGCAGACGATGTCGAAGTCCAGGTGCGCCTCCAGGAGCGCGCGCGCCGGGCCGGACATCGTCGTCGCGCGGCCGACGCCGCTCATCCATTCGCCCTCGGCGTGGTAGAGCAGCGCCGCGGTGGCGACGTGGCGCCCGCCGGAGAGCAGGTGCGCAGCCCTGTTGGCGTAGCGCATGAGCGCGGAGAAGCCCTCGAACTGCGGGTCGCGGCCGCCGGCGCCGAAGTGCGGCGGGCAGTCGGGGTTGGGGAAGTCCGGCGCGAAGGCGTGCGGCGAGAAATGGTTGATGCCGCGCACGAGCAGGAAGTCGAGCAGCCACCGCATCGTCGGCGCGCCCTCGCCCCAGCCGTAGGCGCCGAAGACCTCGCACATCGCGCGGCCCTGCATGTGGGGCCGCTGGTGCGCGATCGACGAGGCGAGCTTCGGGAGGACGCAGTGGAAGAAGTCCGGGTCGACCGAGCCGCCGAGCGCGGAGGCCGTGTGCGGATGGTCCGCGAAGCCGGGCAGGACCTGGTGCAGGACGACGTCGCAGCCGCCCATGCCCATGCCCTCGACGGCGCGGAAGTAGTGCCCCGGCCCGTAGCCCATGCGCGCGTGGGCGTCCATGTCCTCGATGACGTGGCCGATCCACTCGACGCCGCGCGCGCGGCACCAGTCGCCGATCGGGCGCGAGAAGTTGTCGCGGAAGAGCGTCGTGAGCGCGTCCATGTAGGCGAGGCGCGTCCCGGGCGAGCGCGGGCCCTCGTACCAGAGCTCCGGGAGGCGCGCCGAGGCGTCCTCGCCGAGCGCCGCCGACATCCGCGCGAGCAGCTCCTCGGAGGCCGGCAGCGCGAGCCCCTCCTCGCCGACGCCGTAGTGGTACTTGTTGCGGTCGGTCCGGTGCGCGCCGACGAGGACGTTGCCGAACTGCGGCTCGTCGGAGAAGAAGCCCGCGAGGACGTTTCCGAAATATTTCGCGTAGCGCGCGAAGTGCGGCTCGTAGACCGCCTCGATCTGCAGGGCGGACGACGCCGCGCGCAGGAAGTCGACGTGCTCCGCGCCGCCCATGTCCATCCCGCGTCGCGAGTAGCGGACGAAGAACACGCGCCAGCAGCCCGGGGGGACGTCCCAGACGAGCAGGCCGTCGCGGATGCGGTCCGTGAGCACGACGGGGTCGCCCTCGAGGCGCTGCCCCGGCCCGGGCGCGAGGCGGTAGGCGACGGCGCAGACGCGCGGCTCGTCCGGCCCGTGGTCGCGCACGAGCAGCGCCGCGCCCGGC
>JAFPUX010000429.1 GCA_017413145.1 Kiritimatiellia bacterium
CGCCGAGGCGCCCGCCGCGCCGCCGCCCGCCGAGACCGTGCCGCCGGGCGCGCCGTCGACCTCGCCGGCGGTCGCGAAGACCGTGACGCACAGGTCGCCGTCCCCGTCGAACGAGTATCCGCCGCCGAGCGTGAAGTCGGCCGGATCGGCGCCGTTGAAGCGGATTGCGTCGATCGCCGCGTTCACCTTCGTCTCGGTCTCGGGGAGCGTGCGGTTGTAGGCGCGGAAGGCGTGGTAGACGCCGCGGAACGCCATGTTCGCGCGCGTCGGATCGCCGCCGATCACGCTCTGGAGGCCGGCGGCGACCGGGCCGAAGACCGTGTCGTTCGTCCACGCCGCGGCGCCGTTCCGCCAGTAGACCTGCTCGGTCTGCGTCGCCGACACCGAGACGGACGAAAACGCGTCCTTCGGGATCACGACGGACGAAAGCACCGAGTAGCGGGGCGAGCCGTCGCAGAACAGGCGCAGACGCCCGGCCGACGTGTCCCCGTCGTTGTGCTCGACGGCGATGGCCCCGCTCTGGTTGATGTAGTCGCTGAAGAACGCCTGGCGCACGTTGTCGCGCGCCGGGACGCAGGCGAACTGGATCGTGAACGCGCCGAGCGAGAGGGCGTCCGCGAGGCGGGTGCCGACCCGGACGCCCGAGCCGTCGACCGCGTTCGTCCAGCCGTCCGCCGCCCAGCCGAGGTTCGAGGCGAGCGTGCCGTCGAATCCGTTGCCGGAGAGATCGGCCCACGTTGTCGCGGTCGCATCGTGCGTTCCCGTCCCGGCGTTGTCAATGCCGTCGTAGCACGCGACGAGGCCCTTTTGGACGTAGGAATGCGCGTCCACCGCCGCCCGTGCAGGCGTGAGGCAAAGGAAAGGAAGAGCCGCGAGAAGAACGGAGAGGCGTTTCATGTCTGGCTGGATGGTGGTTCGGCGGGGGACCGCCGTTTCGGCAAAGGATGATACGCTTCCGTCGCCTGCAAAACAATTATGAAATTTTCCAGTCGAATCACGAAATTTCCTCATTGACACTTGCTCCGGAATCCGGTAGGGTTCGTTTCGTGCAACGCAACGCGAACGCCAGCGCGGGCGCGGAGAAACGCCGCCACGTCATGCTGATGATCGACCCGCCGATTCCGGCGCGGTTCGACGGCATCATGGCCCATGCCCGGGCGCGGGGGTGGCGGCTCACGGTCGCGAACCGCCTCGTCCGGGCGCCGCGCGGGTGGGCCGGCGACGGCGCGCTCGTCACGCTGCGCGCCGATCCGGCCGTCGTCCGCTTCGCCGAGGACCTCGCCCGGCGCGGCATTCCCGTCGTGGACCTCACGCTGCACCGCCCCGATGTCGCGTTGCCGCGCGTCGTTCCCGACTACGAAGGCGCCGGCCGCCTTGCGGCGCGCCACTTCGCCGCCATCGGCCTCCGGCGCGCCGCGTGGTTCTCCGTCGAGTGGTCGAACGTCCAGCGGCTCTTCTTCGAAGGTCTCGCCGCCGGCATGGCCGAGGCTGCGGCCGGGGGCGGCGCCCCGCCCGCACGGTTCGTTCTCTCGGGGCTCGTCCCGCGCTCGCGGCTCGACGACCCGGACCGGTTCGAGGCCGCGCTCGCGCCGCGCCTCCGCGCGCTTCCGAAGCCCGTCGGCCTGCTCGCCTACAACGACGAGGAGGCCGCGCGCATGCTCGGCCTTTGCCTGGACGCCGGACTTCGCGTCCCCGACGAAATCGCGATCCTCGGAATCGGGAACGACGCGTTCCTCTGCGAGAACCAGATGGTCCCGCTTTCGAGCGTGGAGGACGACCTGGAGCGCAACGGCTACGAAGGGGCGGTCCTGCTGGAGAAACTCATGGACGGAGCCCCGCCGCCGCGCGAACCCGTCGTGGTGCCGTGCCGGGGCGTCCGCGCGCGCCGCTCGACCGACACGCTTGCGGTGGAGAGCCCGGTGCTGCGCCGCGCGCTGGAGATCTTCGCCGAACGACTCCCGAACCCGCCCGGCATGGTGCAGATCGCCGAAGAGGTCGGCATCTCGCGCGCCACGCTGGACCGGCTCTTCCTGCGCGAGCTTGGCCGCCCCGCGCACGCGGAGCTGCTGCGCCGCCGCCTCGAACGGGCCAAGGAGCTGCTGCGCGGCGGCGCGCTCTCCGTCGCGGAGATCTCGGCCGCCTGCGGCTTCTGCAACCCCGGCTACTTCGCCGCCGCCTTCGCCCGCGCGGAGGGCGTCACGCCCCGCCGCTGGCGTCCGGGCGCCGGCTCGTGAAACCCGGCGGATCAATGTCTCGCGCACGAGGACGGGGGGCCGGAAAGGATCCGGCCGCGTTCACGGCAGGTCGACGGGATCCGGCTCCCGCTCGAGGCCGGGCCGCGGCGAGGCGTCGTCGCCGGCCGCGAAACCCTCCGCTCCCCCTGCCGTCGCCGCCGAGTTTCCGCTTGCATCGGCACACCCCGTTTGACAGAATAGGCGGCGAAAGCCATGACGATCGTCACCTCCCTGCTTGCCGACTACCGCCGCCGCGCGTCCGACCTGTGGAATGCGCGGGTGCGGGAGCTCGGCGGCCGGATCGCGGAATGGGACGATGTGGACGAGCTCGACGACCGCTGCGTCGCGCTGTTCCGCCGTTGCGTGCTCGACCGCGTCGACGCCTCGCTGCCGGACATGTCGCCAGATTACGAGAGCCAGCGCGCGCCGGTGCCGCGCCTTGCGGTCGTCCCGCGCGACGGCGTTCAGGTGCAGGTCGGCGGACTCGGTGGCGACCACGGGCCGTTGGGATTTCTCGACCCCGCCCTTCTGCCCGCGTCGGCGTTCCGCTTCATCGGCCTGTTCGACTTCGAATGCCGGGAACCCCGCTCGTTCGAGTTCTGCCGCGTCCGGATCGCCGCCTGCCCGGATGTTTCCGCGATCGGCCGGGACGGCCTGATCCCGTTCGACGACTGCGCGTTCGTACTGACGGACGACGACGACACGGCGGGAAAGCCCCTCCGGGACGGGCTCCGCGCCGCCGAAGCGGCCCTGGTCCGTCCGCAGGATCGGGGCGGCCCAACCCGGATCGTCCTCCCGCCGTCGCCGCAAGCCCTATCCCGCGCGCGGACGATCCTCGCCCTCTACGCGGTCTTTCTCTTTTCCATCGCCGTGTGGCGGCCGTGGGCGGCGCCGGTTCCGACGTTCTCCCGCGCCTGGGACCTCGTCCCGTTCACGGGGCTCGGCGACCTGTGGCGCGCGGGCCTCGTGCCGTTCCTGTTCCTCTTCGTCGGCAACATCGCCTGCTTCGTCCCGTTCGGCTTCGGCATTCCGGCGCTCACGCCCCTGCGCCGCGCCGTCGTCCCCCTGTGCTTCCTCGGCTCCCTGCTGATCGAGTGCCTCCAATGGACCTTCGGAACCGGCATCGGCCAGATCGAGGACCTGATCCTCAACACCCTCGGCGGGGCGATCGGCTACGGGCTGTTCCGCCGCGCCGCGCGTTCCACGGAGGCCGTATCGTGACAAGTCGCGGGACGAATCCCCCCAAGCCGTTCGGACTCTCGCCTGCGGAAGCCGCCGCGTGGGAACTCACGTTCGAGGACGACTTCGACGCGCCGGCGCTCGACGAGACGAAGTGGCACGCGGGCTACCGGCGCGGGCAGTTCGAATACTACCAACGCGTCGGCGCGCGGCATCCCGCCGCCTACACGAGCCCCGAGTGCCTCTACGAAATCTCCGGCGGCGCGCTCCGGCTCCGCGTGGACGAGACGCGCCCGCCGCGTCCGCACGTCGGCTCCAGCTGCGTAAGCTGCGTCGCGACGAGCGACCACCGCTACGGCCGCGACCGCACCGAGGCGACGGTCTTCAAGAAGTTCGGACAGAAATACGGTTGGTTCGAGACGCGCTGCCGGATCGCGAAGGGACCGGGACTGGAGTCGGCCTTCTGGCTCCACCAGGTCGATCCGCTCCACCAGGAGTTCACGCCGGAGGGGCTGCCAAACCAGGCGGAGGGCGCGCTCGAGTTCGACGTCTTCGAGGCGTGGGGCGACCCGCCGGATGCCCTCCGCGCGCAGATGCACTGCTACTACACGGAGACCGCCCACTGGCGCCTCCTCGAGCCCGACCCGGACAACGCCTTCCACGTCTGGTCGCTCGAATGGGAGGAGGGCCTCGCGCGCTGGCGGCTCGACGGCCGCGTCGTGCGCGAATACCGCGGCCCGACGCCGCAACGCGAGATGTTCGTCCTGCTCGCGCTCTTCCACTACCGCTTTCTCCCCGACCACGTCGAGAGCGAGCTCGCCTATCCCGTCGAATTCGCCGTCGACTACGTACGCGTGTTCCGCCGCGTCGCGCCATGATTTTCTCCCGCCCCCTCACTTCCGCCGAAAGCCGCACGTCGCTGCGGCGGCTCGCGCTCTACAACTTCGCGAACGGTCTCTCATTCGCGGGAGTGGGGGAGACCGTGATGGTGCTCGTCGCGGTCAAGCTCGGCTGCCCGGACGCCGTCTCCGCCACGTTCGGCGGGACGCTCTTCTACGCCGGCTTCGCGGCGATGCCGCTCGGGCGCCTTCTCGCCGCGCGCTGGGGCGCGGCCCGCGCCGGCGGCGCGTTCTGGGCGCTGCGCAACGCGTTCGCGATGCTCGTCCCGGCCGCGGCGTTCTGGGGCGCGGGGCGCCCGGGGCTCGTTTCGGCGACGGTCCTCCTCGGCGCGGCCGGCTTCTACGCATGCCGCTCGGCCGGCGTCGTCCTCTACGGCCCGCTCGTCGGCGAGGCCGCCGGCCCGGAGGAGCGCGCCGGCGCGCTCGGACGGCTCGCCGCGCTGTTCAACGTCGGGTTCGCCCTCGGCTATCCCGCCGTCCTTCTCGTGTTGCGGGGAGGGGAATCGATCGGCCGCCTAGCCGCCATCGTCGCCGCCGGCGCGGCGCTCGGCGTCTGGTCCGCCTCGTTCCTCTTCCGCGCCCACGAGACGGAGGTCCTCCGCGAGGGCGCGCGAAAGCCGGTCCTCGCCGACCTGCGCGCGCTCCTCGCGCACCGCGCCTACCGGCGGCTCGTCGCGGGCACCGCAGTCGTGAACCTGCTCTACGCGCTCGTCGGCCCGGCGTCCGTCGTCGTCCTCAAGCGCGGCTACGGCGCAAGCGATCTCGAGGCGATGGCCTATTCCGGCGTCCTGCTCGTCGTGGGCGGCGCGTGCTCCTGGGTGAACGGCGCGATCGCCCGCCGGATCGGGCCGCGCATGGAGCTCGTCGCCGCCAACGCGCTGCTGCTCGCCGCGGCCGTCGCGTGGACGCTCCTGCCGGACGCGGCGAAGCCGGTCTCGCTGGCCGTCGCGTGGACGGCGGTCTTCTGCGCGCTCGGCGTCGCCAAGGCACTCAACGAAACCGCGACGCTGCACTACGCCGTCTCCGCCGTCGAGCCGAGGCTCGTCGTATCCGCCTCGCTCTTCCTCTACCTCTCGACCGGCCTGCTCGCGGGCGTGGCGGGCCTCGCCCTCTCGGCCCTGCTGATGGGCCGCGCCGCGGACGGCGGCGCGACGGCCGTCCCCGGTCCCGCGGCGCTCGCCGCCTACCGCGGCTACTTCCGCGCCGTCTTCTGGATCCTCCTTCCCCTCGGCGCCGTCGTCTGGCGCATTCTCCCGCTCCGCAACTCCGATCCGACCCGACCATGAATTCCTCCGTTCCGACCTTTCCCGATTTCCGCCGCGGCATGGGTTTCGGCGGCTGGCTCACGAACTACAAGCGCTTCAACGTGCTGCCGCCCGAGTGGCGCACGCGGTTCACGATCGGAGACTGGGAGCACTTCCGCACGTACCTGACGGAGGCCGACGCGGAGAACGTCGCCGCGATGGGCTTCGACCACGTCCGCGTCGGATTCGACCAAATCGTCCTCGAAGAGAAGCCCGGCGTATTCCGCGACGAAATCTTCGACCTGCTCGACCGGTTCTGCGGCTGGTTCGAGTCGCGCGGCGTCGGCGTCGTCCTCAACCTCCACAAGGCCGTCGGCAACTACTGCGACATCCACGAGGAGAACGCGCTTCTGGACGACCCCGCGCTGCAGGACCGCTTCGTCGCGCTGTGGGAGGCCGTCGCCCGCCGCTTCGCGCACCGCCCCGCCGTCGCGTTCGAACTCCTCAACGAAGTGCTCGACGTCCCGGCGGAGAAGTGGCTCTCGCTCGCGCGGCGGACCGTCGCCGCGGTCCGCCGCCTCGACCCGGGGCGCTGGATCGTCGTCGGCCCGACGTGCTGGAACCACCCGTGGGCGCTCCGCGCGCTGGAGCCCTTCGACGACCCGCGCGTCGCCTACACGTTCCACATGTACGAACCGTCCGCCTTCACGCACCAACGCGGCGTGTTGCAGCCCGCGCACTGCTTCTACAACCGCGACATGCCGTATCCCGGCGACCCGGAGCGCTACCGCGACCACGCCCGCGAGACCGGACGCGACCCGCACCGCTTCGACGGCTTCCCCGAAATCGGCCGCGATTTCCTCGCCGACGTCCTGCGCGACGCCTTCGACTGGAAGGACGCGCATCCGGACCGCATCCTGTGGTGCGGCGAATTCGGCACCATCCGCCACGCGCGCCTCGCCTGGCGCGAGGCGTGGATGCGCGACGTGGTTTCGCTCCTGAAGGAGCACGGAATTCCGTGGTGCGTCTGGAACTACCTCTCGACACCGAACGACGGCAACCGCTTCTCGCTCGTCGACGACGAAACCCGCCGATTTCTCTCCCCCGCGCTTCTCCGTGCCTGCCTCGGGGAAGGGTAGTCATTGATTTTTACGAAACGATCCTTGCAGAGGCTTGTTTCGAGAAAAATGCAAGCAACGTGTTGACTTCATGCCGGGCGTTTGCTAGATTCATGGCCCGTTGCGCGCCATTCGGCCCCGCTCATCCATTGGGGGGCCTGCGCAGCCCGCGGCCAAACGGCCGGGTTCTTTGAAAAGGAAACCGCTTTTTCGGGCGATCGCCCTTGCCGGTCCGGCCGTTTTCGGCCGGGCGCGGAAG
>JAFPUX010000430.1 GCA_017413145.1 Kiritimatiellia bacterium
GCGCCGCCGAGACCGCGCCCGGCGTCTTCGAGGTCGAGACCGCGGGGGCGGTCCGCGTGCGGCTCTTCCCGATCGACGCCGAGATGCTCTTCTCCATGCACCCGTTCGAGGACCCGGGCAAGTCCTCGCGCGCCGCGTTCGTGCGCCCCGCGTGGGAGAAGGACTTCGCCGCGCCCGCGGACGGCGGGCCGCTGCGCGTCGAGCTGCCGCCCGAATGGAACGCCAAGGCGCTCTCCGTCGAAATCGCCGCCGCGGACGGCTCGGCGTCCGAAACGCTCCTGCACACGCCCGGCACGCTGCGCGTCCAGGCCGTGCGCCCGCGCGGCGAGCTGCTCGTGCGCGACGGCGCCGGCAAGCCGCTGCCGCGGGCCTACGTCAAGGTCTTCGCGCGGCCGGCGGGCGGCGGCGCGGCCGTCTTCCACAAGGACGGCTACACGGACCTGCGCGGCGTCTTCGACTACGCTTCCGTGTCCGCCCGCCCGGACGTGGACGGGCTCGAGTTCGCGATCCTCGTCGTCCACGACGACGCCGGTTCGCGCACGCTGCGCGTCCTCGCGCCCTAGGGGCGGACGACCACCCCGCGCGGCGTCACGCCGCGCGGGGGCTCGGAGCCGTTTCGAGCGGCGGGTGCTCGTCGGAAATCGCGAGCAGCAGGCCCGCCATGACGAGCGTCGCCACGAGCGACGATCCGCCGTGCGAGAGCAGCGGCAGCGGAATGCCCGTGAGCGGGATCGCCTTCACGACGCCGCCGACGTTGAGGAGCGTCTGCAGGCCGAGGCACGCCGCCAGACCCGCCGCGACGCACGAAGCGTAGGCGCTCCCGGCGCGCGAGGCGACGCGCATGCCGGAAAAGACGAGCGCCGCGTAAAGCAGCAGGATCGCCGCGCAGCCGGCGAAGCCCAGCTCCTCGCCCACGACGACGAACACGAAGTCCGACTCCACGATCGGGACCGCGCCGGGCGTCCCCGCGCCGAAGCCCGTCCCGAACAGGCCGCCCGAGTAGAGCGCCACGAGCGCCTGCAACGGCTGCCAGCCGGTGTCGTTCGCCTTGAGGAACGGGTTGCTCCACGCCTCCAGGCGCATCCGCCCGCGCCGCGTGAGCGGGATGAGGAGCGCCGCGAGCGAGAAGAGCGCCGCGAGGCCGCCGACGAGGTACAGCGAGCGGTTCGTGACGGCGTAGAGCATCACGAGAAGCGTCGCGTTCATGAGCGCGAACATCCCCAGGTCGCCCTGCGCGACCAGCAGCAGCATCGGCAGCACCCACACGAGCGCGATCGTGACGACGATGTTGAGCGGCGGCAGCGGCACGCCGAGGAAGCCGCGACGCAGCAGCCGGCGGTGCCCCGCGAGGACCGCCGCGATGCCGAGCACGAGGAGGGGTTTCACGATCTCGACCGGGTTCACGCCGCCCGCGAGGAACTTCGCGCCGCGGAAGCCGCGGCCCACGACGAGCACCCCGGCGATCACGAGGACCGACGCGGCGACGAACCCGACCCACGCCTTTTCGAGCCGGTCGATGCGGCGGTGGCGCAGCGCGAGCCACGTTCCGACCATCGCCGCGACGCCGATCGGCAGCGCGGCCTGCGAGGGCGACTCGAAGCGTTCCAGGCGCAGCGTCCCGACGCGGAACTGCAACGCCATGCCGATCCCGAGCAGCGTCAGCGCGACCGACGGAACCGCCGGCGACCCCGAATAGCGCCCGATCCGCAGCGCCGCCCAGACGAACAGCAGGATCGCGAGGAAGAAGACCGCCGGCGAAACGTCCGCCCAGCCCAGCTGCGGCGAAGCCGCGAGCCGCACCGCGAGCACCGACAGGTGCAGCGGCGCGAAGACCAGCAGGGGGAGGACGACGAGAAGGAGGAACACGGCGGTCACCCGACGGGCCAGGACGGGTCGATTTCGAGATCGAAGGCGGCGGGCGAGGGAACGCCGCGGCCGAGGCCGGCGAGGCCCGCGACCATGGCGGCGTTGTCGCCGCAGTGCTTCGGGAGCGCGAGGAGGAGCCGCACGCCGCGGCGCGCGCAGAGGTCGGCGAGCGCGGCGCGGAGACGCGAGTTGAGCGAGACGCCGCCGCCCACGGCGAGCGCGACGGCGCCCGGCGTGGCATCCAGCGCGCGGTCGCAGCGGCGCACGAGCGCGTCGACGACCGCCTCCTGGTAGTCGCACGCGAGCTGCGCGACCTCGTCCGCGTCCCGCGGCGGCCCGGCCGTCACGCGGTGCAGGAGCGAGGTCTTGAGCCCGCTGAAGCTCAGGCACAGGTCGGCGCGCAGGCCGCCCGTCTCGGTCCCTTCGCGGACGCGCCCTTCCGGGAACAGGCCGGCGCGCGGCGTCCGGCCGCGCGAGATCCTGTCGATCACGGGCCCGCCGGGGTAGCCCAGGCCGAGGAGCTTGGCGGCCTTGTCGAGCGCTTCGCCGGCGGCGTCGTCCACGGTGCGGCCGAGCAGCTCGACGCGGCCGGGCGCGGGGAGTCGGTAGAGGTTCGTGTGGCCGCCGGAGACGGCGAGCCCGACGCGCGGGAAGCAGTCCGCCGGGTCGGGCGCGGCCGGGTCGAGGAAAACGGAATGCAGGTGCGCCTCGGTGTGGTTGACGGCGCGGAGCGGCTTGCCGAGCCGCATCGCGAGGCCCTTCGCGAACGACCAGCCGACGAGGAGCGAACTGGCCAGACCGGGGCCGCGCGTCGCGGCCACGAGGTCGATCGCGTCCCAGCCGAGACCGGACTGGCGCACGGCCTCTTCGACGATGCCGGGCAGGAGCTGCACGTGGCAGCGCGAGGCGATCTCCGGCACCACGCCGCCGAACGGCCGGTGTTGCGCCTGCGTGTGAACGACGGACGACAGCACCTCGCGCGCGCCGCGGACGACCGCGGCGGCGGTTTCGTCGCACGAGGTCTCGATGCCGAGGACGACGGGAGGGTTCATGCGGCGTCGGCCTCCGGGACGGGCGGCGGCTCCGCCTCCCCCGAATCCTCTCCGGCGTCCGCGGGCGCGGAGAGCAACTCCACGGCCGCGTCGAGCGGGCGGTCGGGTTCGGCCGAGAGACGCTCGAGCGTGTTGGTCTGCGCGAGCTCGGGGTGGGTTTCCGCGACGCGCTTGAGCGTGGCCTGCCAGAATTCCGCGCCGGTCTGCGGGACGGAAACGTCCGGCTCGAGGCCCTTGCCGTGGATGAGCTCGCCCTTCGGCGTGTAGTAGTGGGCGGTCGTGAGCTTGACGGCGTGGCCGGGGCGTTCGGGGACGGAGAAGAAGCTCTGGACGGACGCCTTCCCGAACGTGTGCGCGCCGACGAGCTTCGCGCGGCCGGCGTCGCGCAGCGCGGCGGAGACGAACTCGGACGCGCTCGCGCTGCCCTCGTTCACGAGGACGGCGAGCGGGACGTCGCGGTAGGGGCCGGCGGCGGCGGTGCGGAACTCGCGGTCGTCCTCCTTGGGGACGCGGCCGCGCGTCGTCGCGATGAGGGTCTTCTCGGGAAGGAAGAGTCCCGCGACGCGGATCGCCTGCTCGAGCAGGCCGCCGGGGTTCTCGCGCAGGTCGAGCACGAGCCCGCGCAGCGGATCGGCCTCGCGGCGCAGGCGCGCGAGGGCCACGGCGAGCTCGGCGGTCGTCGACTCGCCGAACTGCGTGACGCAGACGTAACCGACGCCGTTCGAAACGACGTGCGCGGACTGGACGGTCGGCACGCGCTGCGCGGAGCGGCGCACGCGGATGCGTTCGCGGACGCCGTCCTCGTGGAGCACGTCCAGCTCGACCCACGAGCTCTCGGGTCCTTGGATCGAGGCCACGGCGGCGTCGAAACCGAGGTCGGCGGCGCGCAGGCCGTCGATGCGCTCGATCACGTCGCCCATGCGGACGCCGGCGCGGAACGCGGGCGAACCGGGCTCGGGCCAGTTCACGACCAGCTCGCCGTCCTCCTCGCTCACCGTGACGCCGATCCCGACGAACTCGCCGCGGTCGTCGCGCTCCACGGCCTCCATTTCGTCGGACACGAGATAGCGGCCGTAGGGGTCGAGCGCGGCGAAGAAGCCGTCGATGGCGGTCTGGGTCAGGGTGTCGAAGGAGTTGGTCTCGACGAACCGCTCGCGGGCGATCATGAGGCAGCGGGCGAGCGCGAGAAACCCCTCGTAGGGGTCGTCGGCCGGCGCCGCCGGCTTCTGGGCGGCGGGCGCCGCGGCCGCC
>JAFPUX010000431.1 GCA_017413145.1 Kiritimatiellia bacterium
CGCGCTCGGCGGCGGCGAATGGACGCTCACACCGCGCGGCCGCGAGGTCGCGGACGCGGTGATGGCGGAGCTGGCGTAGCGCGCTACCCGCGGACGACGCGCGCGCCGTCCGAGCACGTGATCACGCGCGGGTCGATCCAGTCGCCGTGGCGGTTCTTGTAGGCGTTGCGGAGCGCCGTCGAGGCGGTCTCGACCGCGCGGCGGTCGACGAGCACGACGGCCGAGCCGCCGAAGCCGCCGCCCGAGAGGCGCGCGCCGTAGACGCCGGGGATCGCCTGCGCCGCGTCGACGATCGTGTCGAGCTCCGGGCAGGAGTTCTCGAAGTAGTTGCGCGAGGAGTCGTGCGACTCGAACATGAGCTTGCCGAACCCCGCCACGTCGCCCTCGCGCAGCATCTCGACGCCGGCGAGCACGCGCGCGTCCTCGCCGACGGGGTGCGCCGCGCGGCGCGCGATCAGGTCGTCCATCTCGCCGCGGTGCTCGAGCCACTCGTTCCACGAGACGTCGCGCAGCGCGGAGACCGGGTGGTCGAGCGCGGCCGCGAAGAAGCGCGCCGCCTTCTCGCAGCACTCGCGGCGCTCGTTGTAGGCGCCGTCGACGAGCGCGTGCTTGGCGTTCGTGTTGCACATGAGGAAGCAGACGTCCGGCGAGAACGCGACGGGCTTGAACTCGAGCGTGCGAAAGTCGGACATGACGAGCGAGTCGCGGCGGCCGAACACGGACGAGGCCTGGTCGAGCAGGCCGCACTTGACGCCCGCGAAATCGTGCTCCGCCTTCTGGCCGATCTTCGCGACCTCGACGGGCGGGATGTCCGCGCCGAGGAAGCGCGCGAACGCGAGCGTCGCGGAGACCTCGAGCGCGGCGGACGAGGACAGGCCCGAGCCGAGCGGGATGTTGCCGAGGAACATCGCGTCGAACGCGCGGGCGGAGCCGGCGGGCAGCCGCGCGAGGACGCCGGCGAGGGAGCCGAGCACGTAGTTGGCCCACGTGTGCTCCTCCGTGCGCGCCGGGGCGTCCGCCGGGAAGCGCACCTCGTCCATGATGTCGCCCGCGGTGAGGCTCGCCTCGGCGCCGTCGCGCGGCGCGAGCGCGAAGAACGTGCCGTGGTTGATCGCGGCCGAGAGCACGTAGCCCTCGTTGTAGTCGGTGTGGTTGCCGAGCACCTCGATGCGGCCGGGCGCGTAGGCGACGACCGTCGGCTCGCGGCCGTACTTTTCGGCGAACTTCTTCTCGAGGACTTGCTGCAGGTCGGGTGACATGGCGGATGGGCGTTGGGGGCTTTCGTTGCGTGCGATTATACCCCCGCGCGCGAGGAAAAGCAAGCGCGCTTGGAATGGACGCGCGGGTGTGGTATCATCCCCCGCGAACCCCGCCACGCAACGCCATGCAGTTCGGCATCGTCACACCCGTCCGCGAAGGGCGCGCGCGCTTCCGCGCGTGCGCCGCGTCGGTGCGCCGCGCCGCCGCGTTCGAGCCGGGGATCGGGGCGCTGCACCTCGTGCGCGAGAGCGCGGACTCGCCCGACACGGTGGCGGACTTCGCCGAGGCGGCCGGGTGCGGCTTCCGGCGCGAGCCCGACGCGGGGATGTACGACGCGGTCTCGCGCGGGCTCGACGAGGCGGCCGCCGCCGGGTGCGACGTCCTCTCGTGGCTCAACGCCGACGAGCAGTACCTGCCCGCCGCGCTGGGCGCCGCGCGCCGCGCGTTCGAGTCGAACAGGCGCATCGGCCTCGTCTTCGGCGACTACCTGCTGCTCGGGCCGGACGGCGTCCCGCGCGCCGCGCGCCGCGAGATCCCGGCGCGGCGCTTCTACCTGCGGCACGGGGTGAACTACCTGCTCTCGTGCACCGTCTTCTTCCGCCGCGAGGTCTGGGAGGCGTCCGCGAAGCTCGACGCCTCGTACCGCTTCCTCGCGGACAAGAAGTTCTACCTCGGGCTGCTCGCCTCGGGCGTCCGCGCGGCGCTGCTGCCCGAATACGTCGGCGCCTACGCGATGACCGGCCGCAACGCCTCGCTCGACGGAG
>JAFPUX010000432.1 GCA_017413145.1 Kiritimatiellia bacterium
GCCCGCCGCGGGGCGGTCCGCGCGCGCCGGCCCGGTTGCGGGGGTGGGCGCCGCCGGTTCGGCGGCGCCCAGATCGCCGAAAAGATCCAACTGAACGGGCGCTGGCTTGCCAGTATTACCGATATTCCCGGTATTGCCGGTATTCTCCTCGAAGAACGAAAACAGATCGGGTTCCGGCGATGCGGCCGCACCATGCGTGTCCCCGTCGCGAACCTCGTGCGCGAGCGGAACGTACCAACCCGTGCCCGGCGCGGTCGAGAACGACAGGCCCACGCAGCGCGCGTGGCGCGGGTCGAGGCCGTCGGTTTCGGTGTCGAAGGCGAATTCGGGCGCGGCCGCAAGCTCCGCGGCGAGGGCGGCAAGGTCCTCGGCCGTGCGGACCCGTTTGTAGTCGTGCGGCGTGGTAGCGGCGGTGGCGAGCGGCTCGGCCGCGTCCGGATAGTAGCGGCGAAGAAGGGTTGTCAGCTCGTACTGGCGGCAGAAGCTCTCCAGCGCGGGGCGGTCGGGCTCGCGGATGCGGAGATCGTCGAGCGATTCGGCGATCGGGGCGTCGCGGCGGATTTCGGCGAGCTCGCGCGAAAGGCGGGCGAGCCCGGCGTTGGCGGCGACGGCTTCGCCGGTCTTGCCCTTGATGTCGGCGGCGTGCGCGATGACGCCTTCGAGCGAGCCGTATTTCCGCAGGAGCGTCGAGGCGGTCTTGGGGCCGATCCCGGGGAAGCCGGGGATGTTGTCCGCGGAGTCGCCGGCCATGCCGAGCCAGTCGACCATCTGCGCGGGCGAGGTCAATCCCCATTCGGCGCAGACGCGCGCGGGGTCGTAGAGTTCGTCCTTTTCGCCGGGGACGTGCGACGGGCGGCAGAGCGTGGTCTTGTCCGTGACGAGCTGCGCCATGTCCTTGTCGGGCGAAACGACCCACGTCTCGAAGCCGGCGGCCTCGGCGCGCGCGGCGAGCGTGCCCATGAGGTCGTCCGCCTCGAACCCCGCCACGCGGAGGAACGGCACGCGCAGCGCGCGGGCGAAGGCCTCGGCGGGTTCGAGGGACGCGGCGATGTCCTCGGGGAGCTTCTCGCGCTGCGCCTTGTAGGCCGGGTAGCGTTCGTGGCGGAACGTGGGCGACGTGTCCATCACGAGCGCGGCGTGCGTGGCGCCGCGGCTTTCGAGCATGTCGCGCACGATGTTCGTGAAGACGAACAGGGCGGACGCGTTGAACCCGGACGCCGTGAGCCGCGGGCGGCGCATCAGCGCGAAGTGGCCGCGGTACAGGAGCGGCATCACGTCGATGACGAGGAGCTTCGGGGGGCGTTCGGGTTCCATGTCCGGAAAGGATACCACAAGCGGGGCCGCGAAGGAAGCCTCACCTGGCCGCCGCGCGGGACAGGGCCGCGAAGGCCCAGACGACCGCCGTGTCGGTGCGGAGGATCCGTTCGCCGAAGGAGACGCGGAGGAAACCCCGCGCTTCGAACATCCGCAGCTCGTAGTCGCTCCAGCCGCCTTCGGGGCCGACGGCGAGGATTCCGGGCCGGGAGCCGTCCGGCGCCGGCGACGGGCGGTCGCCGTCCGGTCCGGGGTGGGCGAGAAGGCGCGCGCCGGCGGGGTAGCGCGCGGGCAGGACGTCCTCGACGAGCGGCTTGAGGCGGCGGTGGATTCCGACGTCCGGGAGGATCGTGTCGCCGGCCTGCATGAGGCCGGCGAGGAGCATCGGGCGGACGACGTCCGGATCGAGGAACGTGCTGCCCCAGTAGGCCTTCTCGACCTTCTCGGCGGCCGTGACGTAGACGCGCGACGGGCCGAGCGCGGCGAGCTGCGGCCAGAGGCGGCGCAGGCACTTCGGGCGCGGCAGCGCGAGCAGCAGGTCCCACGGCGCGCGCGGGAGCGGCGGCC
>JAFPUX010000433.1 GCA_017413145.1 Kiritimatiellia bacterium
CGCCGCGGCCGGGCCGCCGCGCGCGGCGTCGTTCGCCGACTTCGACCGCCGCGCCCGCGAGGGGGCGGAGCTTTCCGTAGTGTTCTTCGGCGGCTCTCTCACCTGGAGCGCCAACGCGAGCGACCCGAACCGCACCGGCTTCCGTCCGCTCGTCGCGGAGCACCTGCGCGCGAAGTATCCCGCCGCGCGCTTCCGCTTCCACGACGCCGCGATCGGCGGCACGGGCTCGACGCTCGGCGTCTTCCGGCTCGACCGCGACGTGCTCGCGCACGATCCCGACCTCGTGTTCCTCGACTTCTCCTGCAACGACCCCGGCGGACCGGAGGCGCTCGCGCAGTCGTGCTGCTACGAGTCGATCCTGCGGCGGCTCGTCGGGCGCGGCGTGCCCGTCGTGCAGATGTTCTTCACGTTCCGCTTCTGGGCGGAGGACCTCGCGAACCCCGGCGCGGGGCATCCGCAGCTCGCCGCCTGCCGCCGCCTCGCGGAGGCCTACGCGACCGGCGTCGGCGACGTCTACCGCGACGGGCCGCTCTTCCCCGACTTGCGTGCGGGCAAGGCGACGCTCGACGACGTCTGGCCCTTCGACGGAGCGCATCCCGGCGATCTCGGCTACCGCTACTTCGCCGCCGCGGGGATTGCGGGTTTCGAGCACGCGGTGTCGAACGGCGTCGTCTGCCGCGTGCCGGAGAAGCCCGTCTTCGGCGACGTGGCGGATCTCGCGCGGCGGGACGCCGCGGAGCTTCCGACGCCCGAAGGCTGGACCCGCGGGCCGGCCTACGGCGACGCCCTCTGGCACGACGGCCTCTCCTCGCGCTGGATGGACGGCGTCGCCGTCTTCGCGGGGACGAACCGCGCGCCGATCGAGGTACGCGCGAAGGCGAACCTCGTCGGCGTCTTCGGCGAGGCGGACGAACGAGCGCTCGACTGCGAGGTCCGGGCCGACGGGGAGAAGCTCGCCGACTTCCGCGGCAACCACGGCGCGAGCGCGGGGCGTCTCTTCATTTGGCGGCAGGCGCTCGTGCCCGGCTGGGAGCGCGGCGAGTCGGCCGGGCGCGAGTTTTCGTTCGACCCCGCGCCCGACGGCGCCGGCGAGTTCCACGTCGGCGCGATCTGCACCGCGACGATCCGCCCCGTCGGCGCGGAAGCGCCCGCCGCCCCGTCGGCCGGCGCCATCGACCTCGACGCCATCGACCACGGCCGGCAGCCCTGAGGAGCGCTCCTTCCCGGCGCCATTCGCCGCTTCGGAACCGCGCTAGAGCGCGCCGAGCCCGAAGGGGACGAGCGCGCGGACGGGGAAGGCCGAGGTGTCGCGCATCTCGCCGGGGCCGCACCACTCGGGCGAGGCCACGCCGCCCTTCGCGTAGAACGGACCGAAGGCGTTGCGCCGGTGGCCGTAGACGACGATCTCGATCTCGTCCGTGCCGTCGCGGCGCAGGGCGCCGTCGAAGACCGCCTCGTAGGGCGGCCACGGACGGAAGACCTCCGCGCCTCCGTTGAGGCGGAACCCGAGCGCCGTGCCGCGCCAGCGGTCGATCCGAAGCCGGCACGGTCCCTTCGCCGGCACGCGCGGCCGGACGAAATAGGAGAGGTTGCCCGAGTAGTTGGGAAGGCCCTGCGCGCAGACGTCGCCCGCGCGCAGCGCCGCGGGCGGGCGGGTCGCGGTTTCGCCGTCCGCGGCGACGCCGAACGCGCCGAGCAGGAAC
>JAFPUX010000434.1 GCA_017413145.1 Kiritimatiellia bacterium
GCTGCCGGTCGCTCGCGGAGGCGGAGGTGCCGTCCGCCGTCGTCGGGCGCGGCACGTTCCGGGGCTGCGTCTCGCTGCGGGAGGTGCGGTTCGCCCCGGGGCTGCGCATCCTCGGCGCGGACGCCTTCTCGGGCTGCACCTCGCTGCGCCGCGCGGACGTGCCGGCCTCCTGCACGCGCATCGGCCCCGGCGCGTTCGACGATTGCCCGCTCGCGCCGGAAACTCACGCGGAGTCCGCGGAGTTGGATTCTCACGCGGAGTCCGCGGAGGGCGCGGAGTTGGATTCTCACGCGGAGTCCGCGGAGGGCGCGGAGTTGGATTCTCACGCGGAGTCCGCGGAGGGCGCGGAGAATTGAATTTGGATTTGTGATTTGTGGACAATTGTGAACATTTGCCATTTGTGAACATTTCCCAACAACACCGATGAACACCTCCATCCCCCTCCTCGCGTTCGGGCTTTTCGTCCTCGCGTCCCTGGTCCTGCTCCACCTTGCGGGCGGGCTCGTTTCGCGCAAGCGGTCGACGGCCGCCGTCCTCGCGGAGCTCGGCGTCCTCTTCGCGTTCGGGGTCGCGCTGGCCCTGTATCTGGAAACGCGGAAGAAAGAACGGCCGCTCCCAAGGGTCGAGCTGGCCGCGGAAGGCGTGAACGCCGATTCCTCGCGCTCGCTCCACGTCAGGGCCGCGCCCGGAACCGTGCTGCACTGCTCGTCGGTCTTCGCGGCCTCCTTCGGCCCGGACGGCACGCCGCTCGACGCCCCGGCGGAGTGTACGGTCCGCTTCCGCGCGGACCCCGCCCCGGGAACGGCCCCGGTGGCGTTCGGCGCCGACGGAAAGGCGGTCGTCACGCTCCCGGCCGCGTGCTGCGACCTCGTCCCGGACAAGGCCGTCCGCGTCTGGCTCGACGGCAAGGACCTCGGCATCACCTCCATCCCCGCCACGCAGAGCCGTCCGGAGACCATGCGCCTGCTCCGGGAAGCGGTCATCCCCGAACCGATCCCTCCTCCCGACGGGACGATCCACATGGCTTGGCTGGAATACAAGGAGGGCGGAACCGACCCCGCGTCCGTCCACCACCTGCGCGAAGCGGACGTCGACTCGCCCGACCCCGGCGTGCGCGCGTTCGTCGTCGACGGAACGAACGACCTTGCGGCCGCCAATGTCCGCGACGAACGCGGAGGGGACGGATCGATCCAATGGAAGGAACGGAAAATGTTCCATCTCGTGACCGGCCATGCCGAGTCCCTGCTCTACCGCGTCGTGTTTTCGGCTCCGGACGCGGACGGCCGCAGCGACGTCCGCGTCGAAGCGACTTTCGCCGTCCCGGCTTCGACGAAACACGGAGCCCGCGCTTCGCTCCTTCCCTTTCCCCGCGAGCGGCTCGTCATCGGTCCGCTCGCCGCCGGACGCGTCCCGACCGACGCGAACGAACGCGGGTGGCTCGCCGTTTCCTGGGGACCCGACGAAATGGAATGGATTCTCGCCCCGCCGAATCCCGAAGACGTCGAATGGGAGCGTTGCCAATGGGTTCGCCGGGACGGAGAAACGGAATCCGTGCACGACCTCGGCCGCATCGAAGGAGGATGCGACGCCGCAGACCGGCTCCTGCGGCTTGTTTCGGATTGGCGCAAATTCCGCCAAATCCCCGAAATGCCGATCATCCCCTTCGACACGCTCCGGTTCCGGCGCAAGGACGGAACCGACGGTTTCGTCGGCTTCTCGCCCGATGGCGCCTGGCTCCGGCTCGGCACGGTCGACGACTGGGAATACTGGTTTGAAATCCCCGAGCCCCGCCGCGCCGAAATCACGACCCTCGTCATGTTTCTCGGCGGCTTGCCGGCGAACGCCACGCCCGCGCCCCCCGCCACGCAGAGCCCTGCGGATGAATCTCACGCAGAGAGTGCAAAGCCAAAGCCTCACGCGGGGTCCGCGGAGTCCGCGGAGTTGGAAACTCACGCAGAGAGCGCAGAGACCGCAGAGCCTTGAATTTGGATTTGTGATTTGTGGACAATGATGAACATTTGAGATTTGTGAACAATCCCAACCTCCAATCTCTCACCTCTAACCCAGAACCGACATGAACCGCATCGCCATCTTCCTCCCCCTCCTCTCCCTTTCCGCCGCCGCCGACCCCGCCACGAATGCGCCGCCCGTGGCGTCGCCGCCCGACGCCGTCATCCGCATCGCGGGCGTCTCCGCCGCGACGAACGCCGTCGCGACGCTGGTCGGACATCTCGGACGGCCAGCGGTTCCGGCCGAACGCCTTCCGTATCCCGGCCAGATGGCGCGCCTGACGGAACACGTCCTCGGCGACACGCTTGCGGACGAACCGGCGCATCTGCTGGTCTGGATTCCGGAATCCGCCGACGGCTCCGTCCCGCCCTCCGTCCTGTGGATGCTTCCCGTGGAGGACGCCGCACCGGGCGAACCGGGAACGGCCTGGACGAAGCCCTTCGGCTCGGGCATGGTCGTACGCCGCGACCGGCTCCTGATGCTCGCGATGGACGAACCCCGCGCGCGGTTCGCCGCCGGCGATGGTCCGGAACGCGCCGTCGAATCGGCGCGCTTCGAACCGGATGGCGCCGTGCTGCAGGCCGTCCTCCGCGAGCCGGCGCGCTTCGCGGGCCTCCGGGACGGCATGCTCGCCAAGCGCAAGGAGTTCCACGCGGACGCGGCCCGGCTCCGCGAACGCGCCGCCGCCGGCGAGGACGTCGAGGACGAACTGCGCTGGGCCGGGCACATGGAGGAGCACGCCGTCTTCGAAGAAGCGATCGGCGACATGGTCTTCTCCCTGCTCGACGCAACGGAATCCACGCGGCTTTCCCTCGACTGCGACAACGTGCACGGACTCGTCTTCACTCGCGTCCTCGACGGAATCGGCCCGCCGGAGGATTTCCCCGCTGAACGGATTCCGCTCCGTTCTTTTCTCGCAGAAAACCTGCCGTTCCTCGCGGAGACCCCCGAATCGAAGGAGACCGTGTTGTGCGGAGAGACCTGGGTCGGCCCCGACGGGGGTACGGCGGTCGGAACGAGGACGGACCTCTGGATGTTTCCGCCCGCCACCTTGCGGGCGCTCCTGCCCGCCCTCCAATCGCTCGGCCCGACGCACATCGGCCCGCCGGAATCTCCGGAGTCGGCCGCCGCTGCGCCCGCTCCCGCGCAGCGTCCGCCGGACCGCGACCGGACGGACGGGGCGGACACCGATTCCGACGGCCTTCCCGATTCCGTGGAACTCGAAAAATGGAACACCGATCCCGACAATCCCGACACGGACGGCGACGGTCTCCGGGACGGCGACGAAGCGACGAAATACCACACCGACCCGTGCAACCCGGACACCGACGCCGACGGTCTCCGGGACGGAGACGAAGTGAACGAATACCGCACCGACCCGAACAACCCCGACACCGACGGCGACGGTGTCTGGGACGGCGCGGAAATCCTCAAATACAAGACCAACCCGCTCAACCCGGACACGCAGAGCCCGCAGTCGGACTCTCACGCGGAGTCCGCGGAGTCGGAATCTCACGCAGAGAGCGCAGTGACCAAACCTCACGCGGTGTCTGCGGAGGGCTTCTAACCCGATCCCGCCGCCCCCCGAAAATTTTACAATTCCATGACAATTCGAAAACCGGAATCTGCTAGAATCCCCGACCATCAGACCCACTCCCGCACCGGAACGCACCTCCAATGACTCCACTTTTCGCAGCCCTTTCAAACGTCGTTCCGTGGTCGGTTGCCTACGACCCGCTGGCCGGATTCCTGTTCGCCGGCCTGTTCGCGGTGGCGCTCCTCGCCGTCTTCGTCGAAGTCTTCATCCGCGCGGCGAAGCCCCGGCCGGCGATGGCCGGCCGGAAGGCGTGCCTCGCCGCAATCGCGGTCTTCGCCGCGCTCGGCGCGTTGCACGCCGTGGGCTTCGTCGCGTTCGCCTACCGCGCCAAGGCGCTCTTCGGCGGTTGGCCTCCGACGTTCGCGATTTACGACCGGATGCAACCGTGGACCGCGTTCTTCGAAAGAAGCGAAGGCGTATCGGTCCTCGCGGGGATCGCCGCCGGCGTCCTCGCTTTCGCGGCGGCGGTCGCCGTCTTCGCCGGTTGGCGCCGCAACGCCGCCCTCGCCGTCTTCCGCGCCCTCGCCGCGCTCTCCGCGTCCGCGTTTCTCGCCTTCTACCTCCCCTTGCTCCTCCTGCCCGAAGCCGCCGTAAACTGGTGGTTCGACTGACCCCGTCCCATGTCCCGCCTTTTGAAACACAGAGCAACGCAGAGCCGGCCGGAGCGCCGACGTTCCGCTTTGCGTCCTTTTCGGATCGCGAGCCGCGTCCCTTGCGTCGGTTCGACCGTGAATGGCGCAAACGGTGTTTCCGTGCCTTCCGTGTGTTCCGTGGTCGGAAAACCCGCGGAACGGGGCTTCAAACCATTCATGCCATTCACGCCCTTCACGGTTTGAATCTTTCTCCGACCGGATTCTCGCGGCAAACGCAAGCTCTGACCTCCAACCTCTAACCTCTCTCCTAGAACCGTCATGGACAGACCCTCCCTCCTCCTTCCGCTCCTCGCCCTCGCCACCGCGCCGGCGTTCGCACTCTCGGTCAAGCCGCCGCCGGAGGAACCGTACGCGGCGCCGACGCTGCCGTGGCGCGAAGCGCTGGCCGCGGCCGACGCCGCGGTGGGGGCCGCCACCAACGGAGCACGCTGCGTGATTCTCACCTGGCGCCAACGGGACGCGACGTGGGGCGCATTTTACGATGCGGGCGACGCCTATCGGAGCGTGACCGTCGACGCAGCGGGCCGTTGCGTCGAAAAGGCGGCGGAAGATCCCCCCTGGAATTCGCCCGCGGAGTTCCTTCCCCTCGCCGAAGCCGCCGCCGCCGCGGAGCGGGCGTCCGCGGGAGCGGTCCGCACCGCGGCCCTTTCCCGTCCCGACGTCACGTGGTACGTGGCCCTGTCGGACGACGGGACGAGAAAACTGGTCGTCGTTTCCCCGGACGGCTCGGTCGAACCCGTCCCTCCGCCACCGGAAGCCACGGATGAAGAACGGACGGCGAACGCGGGCGTGGTCCGCGTCCTTCCCGAGCGCGCGGGCGACGCCTGGTGCATCGTCGCCGCGACAAACGCGGCCGCCCTCCGCGGCGTCCGGTTCGCGTTCCTCGACGCCGTCAAGCCGACGCAGACCAACCTCTGTTTCGCCGTGTCCGGAAACGGGCGCTGGGCGGCCGCGGCATTCCGGCACGGACGCGGGAACGACGCCGGCGCGCTCCCGGACGGGGCGGCGGAAGCCGTCGCCCGCGCGCTCGGCCCCGACGCCGCCCGCCTGCTCGCAGATCCCGCGAAGCGTGTCCCCTGCCGGTTCGGGGTGCTCGACGACGTGCCGTCGTCCCACATCGAGGCATGCCGTCTGCCGGACGACTTCGTGCCGTCCGGCGAAAACGTCCGGTTCCTGGTCTGCCGCTCGACGGAAAAAGACGCGTCCGGCGGCTACCGGACCAAGGACGACATCCACGCCATCGTCCATTTCGATTCCGTCTCGTTCAGTCGCTCCCGTCCCGGCGACCGGATCGACCGCGTCCGCGTCATGTGCAACGACCCGGAAACCGGACTCCCGCGCGGCGTCGCGTGGGACTGCGTCCGCCAGGACGACGGCACGTGGATCGAAGGCCCGGCCGAAGACGGAATCCTCCGTCTGCCCGACCCCGCCACGCGGAGTCCCGCCTCGGAAGAACCTCACGCGGAGTCCGCGGAGGGCGCGGAGTTGGATTCTCACGCAGAGAACGCAGAGAACGCAGAGACCGAACCCCGCGCAGAGAACGAACCCCGCGCAGAGACCGCAGAGCCTTGAATTTGAATTTGCCATTTGTGAACAATGATGATCATTTGAGATTTGTGAACAATCCCAACCTCGAACCTCCCTAAAGGAACCAACCATGAAACGCACGCTCCTCCTCCTTCCCCTCCTCGCCCTCGCCGCAACTCCGGCGCTCGCCCGCTTCGGCTTCGACGCCGCCGATCCGGTCTGCACCACCACCGTCGGCGGCGAATACCGCTACCTGGCGCGCCTGCGCGGCGCGGACGGAGCGGATGTCAGGGCTCGCCGCCAGGGCTCGACCTTCGTCCGCGGATTCGATTTCCCGATGGACGTCTGGACGCTCTCGTGCGGGACGAACGCCGCCACCGTCTACCTCTACGGCTACGGCGACACGAACTCGCTCGCCGCGCCCGAGGGGTTCGTCCTGCTGCCCGCGGACGCGGACGGCCTGGTCGAGCCGGAACGCAGCACGTCCTTCGCGATCAACGCGGACGGCAGCGGCGCCGTCGCCATCTAC
>JAFPUX010000435.1 GCA_017413145.1 Kiritimatiellia bacterium
CGGCCGCGCGATGCGCGGCCGCCGGACCGCCCCACCGTGGAATTACCCGAAATGGACATCCGCAAGTACGGCGATCCCGTTCTTTCCAAACCGGCGCAGCCGGTTTTGGAAGTCACGCCCGAACTGAAAGAACTCGCGCGGGACATGCTGCGGGCGATGTACGACGCGGACGGCGTCGGCCTCGCGGCCGAGCAGGTCGGCCGCACCGAGGCGCTGTGCGTGATCGACGTGCCGCCCGAGGCGCAGGGCGAGCGGTTCGCGCCGCTGAACGCCGGCGTCCCGATGCCGTGGATCCTGTTCAACCCCGTCGTCTCCGAACCCGAGGGGACGCAGCGCGGCAACGAAGGCTGCCTGAGCTTCCCCGGCGTGAGCGCGCAGGTCACGCGCGCCCTTTCGGTCCGCGTGGACTGGCTCGGCGAGGACGGCAAGCACTACTCGGCGCGCGTCCGCGGGCTTCTCGCCCGCGCCGTCCAGCACGAGGTCGACCACCTGAACGGCACCGTCTTCGTCGACCGCCTCTCCCCGACGCAGCGAATGCTCGTCGCCGGCAAGCTCCGCAAGCTCAAGCGCGAGGCTTCGCAGGGTTGACGCGGCGTTTCGCCGCGCCAGCCCTGCAGCGGTCGGATCCGCGACTTTCGACTATGCAACAGGCAGGGTCGGCGCGCGGAGCGCGCCGGACCCTGCCTGCTAATACTCGGAAGACAGCATGTCGCGAAGCGTCTTGGCTTCGTCCGCACGGCCGAGTTCGTCCAGCAGGGGGAGCGCTTCGCGCGCGAGCGGGGGAACGAGCTCCGGATCGTGGTAGAGCAGGCACGTGGTGAGAAAATAGCTCGCCGCGGCGTCCTTGTCGCCCGCCGCGAGCGCCGTGCGCGCGAGACCGGCGTAGGCGTGGATGCGAAGAGCCTTGAATTCGTCCGCCGAACAGCGTTCGACCGCCAGCCGGAACTGTTCGTCCGCTCCCTTCGTCTCGCCGCGGGCGAGCAGCAGCTCGGCCAGGCGCAGCGTGGCTTCGGGGAGGTATTCCGAGCGCGCGTCGATCCCGCACGCCGCGCGGAACGCCGCTTCCGCTTCCGGCGCGCGGCCGGCGGCGCGTTCGGCGCGGCCGGCGAGCGTCCAGGCCGCCTGTTTCCAGGCGGGGTCCTCCGCCTGTTCCGCCATGAGCCGCGCGGTGCCGGCGGCGCGCGCGTACTGCCTGGCGTCGTACTGGTGCTGGGCGAGCCACGCGAACTGGCCGGACGTGAATCGTGCGCGCACCGGATCCGCGACGAGCTCCTCGAAGAGCTTCGCCGCCTCGTCCGACTTGCCCGCGGCCTGCAGCGTCGTGGCGAGCGCGAAACGCGCGTCGCGCTTCACGTCGTCGCCCGGGTTCGCGGCGAGCGCGCCGCGGAACGCGGCCTCGGCGGCGGGCAGGTCGCCGTTCTCGCGCAACACGGCGCCGCGCCAGAACAGCGCGTCCGCCTTGCGCGGGCTCTTCGGGAAGTCGCGCACGAGACGGTCCAGCGCGGCGGCGGCCTCGGTCTTGCGTCCGAGGCGCAGCAGCTCGGCGCCTTCCTGGAAAAGCGCTTCCGGGACGCCTTCCGCGGACGGGTAGTCGCGCACGTAGGTCTGCCAGTCGACGATCGCCTCGGCGCCCCTGCCGGCGGCGGAAAGCGCGCTCGCGGCGGCGAGGCGGGCGGTCGGCGCGAGCGGGGAACCCGGGTGTTTCGCGGCCAGGTCGTGGAACGCGGCGGCGGCGTCCGCGTGCGCGCCGCGGAGCCGCAGCTGGTGGCCGAGGCGGGAGGGGGTGTCGGCCGCGTCGGGGTGTTCCGGGAATTCGTTCGCGAGGCGGCGGTAGTCCTGGATCGCCTCGTCCGCGCGGCCGGCGGCGGCGGCGGATTCGGCGCCGAGCCAGAGGGCGTCGGCGCGCAGTTCCGGGTCGGCCAGCGCGTCGGAAAGGGAACCGAGCGCGCCCGCGCCGTCGCCGTCCTTGAAACGGCACAGCGCGGCCTGGTAGGACGCGCGGGGGCGCAGCGGGGAGCCGGCGGACGCCGGGGACGCGGCGATGCGCGAAAACGCGTCCGCCGCTTCGGCGAGGCGCGAGAGTTCGAAGAGGGCCTGCGCGCGGACGTAGGCCAGCTCGAGCGCGTGCGCGGCGTCCGGCGGCGGGGTCGCGGCGAGCGCGGTTTCGGCGGCGGCGAGCGCGTCCTGCGGACGCCCCGACTTGCAGAACGCCCACGCGGCGGGGAAGCGCGCCTCGGCGGCGCGCGCGTCGTCCGGGTGCTTGTCGAAGAGTTCGCGGTAGAAACCGGCCGCGCCCGCGAGGAAGAGCGCCTCGGCGGCGAGGCGCGGCTCGGGCGGATCGTCGGCGAGCGCGCGCAGGATCGCGGTCGCGCGCTTGACGTCCCGCTTCGGGCCGGGCAGGGACAGCAGCTTGCCGAGCTGGAGGCGCGCGTAGGCGGCCATCGGCCCTTTCGGGAATTCGCGCAGCTGGCGCTCGAATTCGGCGAGAGCCTCGTCGCCGCGGCCGAGCGAACGGAGCGAGTCGCCGTGGTAGTAGAGGGCCATTTCGAGCACGTCGCCGGACGGCTTGTCCGCGAGCAGGCCCGCGTAGAGCTCTTCGGCCGCCTCGTCCATGTC
Source organism: Kiritimatiellia bacterium (assembly GCA_017413145.1). Lineage (GTDB taxonomy): Bacteria > Verrucomicrobiota > Kiritimatiellia > RFP12 > UBA3636 > UBA3636. The sequence continues at coordinate 2,617 of JAFPUX010000435.1, forward strand.
CAGCTGCGTGAACACGGCCGCGCGTTTGAAGAGGGCTTTTTCGCGGAAGGGGGAACCGGGGAAGTCGGCCGCCTTTTCATAGGCGACGAGCGCCTCCTCGCCCTTGCCGAGCATCCGGCGGGCTTCGCCGAGGCGGAACCACGCCGCGTCCAGGCCCGGCGCGCCGGCGGGGGCGTCCGCGAGGAACGATTCGTATTCGGCCGCGGCGCGCGCGTTGAGCCCGCGCGCGAAGAGGGCGTCGGCGAACTGGAGGCGGTCTTCGGCGGCGCGGGCGTCCGCGCCCCCCGCGAAACGCGCGGAGAGGGAAAGGAGACAGGCGGCGGAAAGGGCGAACCGGTTCATGGCCGCGCATTCTAGCACGCCCCCGGTCCGGTCCGCAAGTCCGCGCGCGCAGGCGCGTTGCAAACGGAACGGAAACGTGATAAACTTGAAGGCGTCGCGGCGGCATGGCGCCGCCGCGCCGACCGTCTTCCCCCGGTCCGGGGCGTCCACAAACAACCGAAAGAAAAATGAAACACGAAACAACGATTCCGGCGCGCGCTGTTTTCGCCGCCCTCGCGTGCGTCCTCGCGGCCGGCTGCGCGTCCACCGATCCCGCGGCCGTCGAGCGCCAGATCCGGGACTTCACCGCGAAGAAACAGTTCGACAAGGCCCGCGCCGTTCCCGTGCAGGAAGGCACGCTGTTCATGACGGACGAGGAAAAAACCAAGAAGCGCCTGATCAAGGAACTGGTCAATCCGGAGGAAATCAAGTACATCACCGAGAACATCGACAAGAGGGTCGACAAGGAACTCGGCAAGAAACCGGCGAACTACGACGGCGCCCGCAACGTCGTCTGGACCCGCGAAAAGCCGGCCGTTCCCGAAGTGGCCAAAGGCGTCGCGGACAACGTGAACGAAATCCTGCGCGGCAAGATCAACGTGAAGCAGTTCGTGGAAATCACGAACGCCATGGACAAGGCCGTCACGAAGTACCTCGCCGCCCGCGACTACGACGGCGCGCGCAAGTACCTCTTCTCGATCAAGCCGGTCCCGACGTATCCCGGCGACGTCGACCGGAAGCTCGCCGAAGTTGGCAAGGAGCTTGCCAAGCTCGCCGTTCCGGCCGCCACGGCGGACGAAGCCGTGGCCGCCGCGCGGCCGGTGCTCGAAGCCGTGTTCGCGGACAAGGCGTTCGAAAAGAACGAAATCGAGGCGGGCGAAACGTTCAAGCCGGACAGCGACCTGTTCGACGAGAAGCTCGACGAGTTCCGCAAGACGCTCCTCGCCCGGGGCTGCTCCGAATCGGATTGCGACAAGGCCGTGTCCGCGATCCGGGACGTGGCCGATCCGGCGCTCCGCGAACTCTGGGTTCCGGTGGAAGATTCGGAAGTCCCGCCGCCGGCCGCCATCGGCACCACGAGCCTGAACCTGCTCGTCGCCGCGCTGCGCGACCGCCAGTATTCCGAACGCGTCGTCCCCGCCGAGGTCGCCGACCGCATCAAGGCCCTTCGCAGCAAGGTCATGCCGGTTTTCAAGGCCGGCCAATACGAAGAGGCCCGCAACGAAATCTTCGGTTTCGGCACGACCGGCCGCCCCGAGGTCGACGATCCCGTGTTCGCCGTGAAGCTCGGCATCCTCAACGGAAAGGCGAACGTCGCGATCCTCGAAAAGGCGCTCAAGGAAATCCCCGCCACCGTGGACGCCCGGCTTGCCGAAAAGGACATCCCCGGCGCGATCGCCGTCATCGAGTCCCTCCGGGACGTCCCCGCGTACGATACCGCCGTCGACGCCCATCTCGACGACGCGGCCAAGGAAGCGCGCAAGCTCAAGGTCCCGGCCGCCGGCGCGAAGGCCGTCGTCCAGGACGCCAAGGGCCGCCTGTACTACGTCACGGCGCCCCGGCCCGAGGAACACCGCGAAGCGCGCCTGATGAAGGCGTACCTGGCGGAAATCGCCGGCGCGCCCGCCGAAGACGACGGAAAGGACAAGCTCGACTGGAGCTCCGTGCGCAAGTGCCTCGACGCGGCGGCCGCGCTCCTCGTCAAGGACGACATGTCCGAAGAGGAGGCCGACGCCCTCATGGACTGGGTGCTCGAATCGTTCAAGGCCCTCCTCGCCGCGCCCGGCGCCCCCCGCAAGGGCAAGGCGATCACGACCAAGCAGCTCAACGAGGCGTTCGCGATCCTGCGCGCCGAACAGTACGCGAAGATCGCCGCCGCGTCGAAGGCCGAGGAAAAGGGCAAGGACGTCGCGATCGACATGGCGGAAAACTTCGCGCTCCAGATCGACTTCGACACCCGCATCAACGCCTTCGTCGCGGCCGTGAGCGACCGCGTCGAGCCGGACGTGAACCGCGTCCTCGGCGACGGCGCCCGCGTGCTGCGCCTCCTGCGCGCCGGCGCGGACGTCTCCGCGCGCGACGCGACGTCGCTGTTCGTCGCCTCGATCTACATGGGCTTCGACGACACCGCCGGCCGCGCCCTTTCCCTCGGGGCGGACATCAACGGGCACTCCCCCAAGGACTCCCTCGCCCGGCCCGCCCTGCTCCTGGCCCTCCAGTACGGCTGGAAGGGTTCCGCCGCCGATCTGCTCTCCTCGGCCGACCGCACGGTGCGCGACGCGCGCGGCCAGGGCTCCGTCCATTACGCGGTGCGCGGCTGCAACGGCTCGGCGCTCGTCGACCTGCTCCGCCTCGGGATCGACGCGAAGCGGGCCGATTCGGCCGGCGTGACGCCGATCGTTCTCGCCGCGGACCTCGGCTACGCGGGGCTCGTGAACGCGCTCGTTCCGTTTTCGGAGCTCGAAAAGGCCGACAAGGCCGGGTTCACGGCGCTGCTGCGTGCCGCCCAGAACGGCCGCACTGACATCGTCCGCGCTCTCGTCGCCGCCGGAGCGGAGCTCGGCGCCAAGACCTCGGACGGGGACGGCGCCCTCGAACTCGCCGCCAAGGCGAACAGCCCCGACCTGCTCGCCTACCTGCTCGACGAGAAGAAGATCGCCCCCACGGCGCGCGTGACCTCCCAGCTCGTGATCGCCGGCAACGTGCCCACGCTCCAGCTCATGGTCGAACACGGCGCCCGTCTCAAGGACGACCACCTCGCCGTCGCGGTCAAGCGGAGCGATTTCCCGATGGTCAAGTACCTCGTCAACCGCGGCATGGACGTCAACGCCGAGTCCGTCAAGGCGGCCGGCGGCGGCGGCGTGAACGACGGCTCCTACTACGGGCCGGACGGCGGAACGATTTCCGCGTTCCTCCACGAACAGGGCCAGCGGCCGTAGAACGGAAGGAGTTCCGTCCGATAAAACGGGAATTTGCGGTTGCAGCCGCTCTGTTCGCCGTCTTCGCGGCCGCCCCGGCCGCGTGGGCGGCGGACGACGACGATCTTCTCGCGCGCGAACTCGAGAAGATTTCCGGAAAGACCGAAAAGTCGGACCGGAAAGAGAAACCGGCGGAAACGCCGGAGAAAAAGTCGGATTCCGCCAAGCGTCCGGAAACGAAGGAGGTCTCGCCCGCCGCGAAAAAGGTCTGATCCGCTCCGGATGCCGGTCCGGGTCTTGCAATTTTGCGAAACGCATCTCTCTGAGGCGCATTTCGCAAAAAATGCAGTCCCATGCTTGACTCCGTCCGGCCGATTTGCTAGATTTGCCGTCCGTTGCGCGCCATTCGGCCCCGCTCATCCATTGGGGGGCCTGCGCAGCCCGCGGCCAAACGGCCGGGTTCTTTGAAAAGGAAACCGCTTTTTCGGGCGATCGCCCTTGCCGGTCCGGCCGTTTTCGGCCGGGCGCGGAAG
>JAFPUX010000436.1 GCA_017413145.1 Kiritimatiellia bacterium
GCGACGGCCTTCTGCGCGCGCTCCCCGGCGCCGGCGCGGAGGACGGAACCGGGCTCCGCTACCGCGCCCTTTCGATCGAATGGGATCCGCTCGAACAGCTCGAACGCGCGATCCGAGAACTCCGACTCGCCCTGGACGGGCTCCGGCCATGACCCATCGCACATCCCGCCGCGCGGCGCGCCTCGCCGCCGTCCTCCTTCTCGCCGCCCTCCTCGCGGGCGCCCGCGCCGTGCAGCGCGCGCACCAGCTGCGTCCGCGCGAAATCCCCGTCCTCATGTACCACAACGTCCTCGACGGGGACGACCTGACCGTGTGGCAGGTGTCCGCGGACGAATTCGCGTGGCAGATGGACCAGCTCGACGAAGCGGGCTACACGCCGATCCTCCCGGGCGACGTCGAGCGCGCTTCGCGCGGGTGGGGCTGGTTGCCCGAAAAGCCGGTCGTCATCACCTTCGACGACGGATACGAGGGCGTGAAGACGTTCGCCGAGCCGGTTCTGGCGAAACACGGTTTCAAGGCGATCTGCTACGCGATCGTCGACCGGCTGGGCGGGGAAGGGGAGGCGCGGACCTCGTTCGACAGCGGACCGCTCATGTCCACGAACGAAGTCGCCGCCATGGCCGCGCGCGGGACCGTCGCGATCGGCTCCCACTCCCTCACGCACCGGGCGAACCCGCGGCTGCTCGCCGACGAAATCCGCCGCTCGCGCTACCGCCTCAAGGAGCTCACCGGCGTCCGCACGAAGGACTACTGCTACCCCTTCGGCCTCCACGGCTACGACTACATGTACAAGGCCCTGCGGGAAAGCAAGTTCCGGACCGCCCTGATCTGCGACGACCGGATGTTCCGCTACGGGGTCGAGACGAATCTCCTGGCGATTCCGCGCCTGTCCGTGTACGGCGGCGTCCACTCGGTCGGTTTGGGCGCGGCGGATCCCGTCGCCGGGACGCTCGCGATCACGAACGGCGGGCTTCCGATCCCGCTCAAAATCGTGGCCCGCCGCGAAGACGACGGCCGCACCTGGGAATCGGACGTTCGCTGGGTCGGCGGCCGGCACGAGCCGGTCTGGGAGGTCCCGCCCGAAATCCTTTCGCCCCCGTGGCGGATCGAAGCGTGGGACAAGGCCGGCCTTTTCCGCTACTTCCCGCGCGCGGAATAATGCTTGCAAACCGGGGCGGGAAAGCGTAGAATAACGCGCGCATTCCGCGAACTTTCCAACGCGAAGAAAACCCGATGAATCCGCAAGACTCCGCTCCGGCCGCCGACGCGGCCGTCGTTTCCGCGGCCCCCGCCGCCGCCGAGACCTCCGCCACGACCGAACAGCCCGCCGTCCCCGCGGGCGCGCCGCCCCAGCAGGGCGCGTTCGGCAGCCCGATGATCATCATGCTGCTGATGTTCGCGATCCTGTACTTCGTCATGATCCGCCCCCAGCAGCGCAAGGAAAAGGAGCGTCGCGCCCAGATCGACGCGCTCCGCGCGGGCGTCCGCGTCCTCTTCTGCGGCGGCATGATCGGCACCATCGAGGAAGTGAAGAAGGAGGGCACGTTCCTCGTCCGCGTCGCGGACGGCGTGGTCGTCGAGATCGCCCGCGGCGCCGTCGAGCGCCCGCTTCCGGACGCGAAGGCGTAATGCTCGATGCGCAATGCCCAATGCGCAATGACCGACCGACCGATCGACCATCCGACCATCGGACCATTGGACCATCCGACACTTAAACCCGAAAGAACAAGAACATGAAATCCCAACTTTGGTGGAAATGGCTCATCGTGGCCGGCTTCGCGATCTGTTCGCTCTGGCTGGCGCTCCCGCCCGAGCTGAAGATCCGGCTCGGCCTGGACCTGCGCGGCGGCTACAGCTTCACGGTGGAGCTGGACAAGGACCAGCTCGAGACGACGGTGCGCGAGCGCATGCCGGAAGGCACGTCCGAGGAGGAGGTCGCCGGCCGCATCAAGCAGGCGCTGGAGACGGCGGACGACACGGCCGTGGAGATCATCCGCAACCGCATCGACTCGATCGGCACCGAAGAGCCCGTGATCACGAAGGGCGCCAACGGCCGCATCTACGTGCAGATGCCCGGCGCGTCGGACGCCCAGCGCGACCGCGCCGAGAAGCTCATCAAGTCGATCGCGTTCCTCGACTTCCGCCTCGTTTCGCCCCTGTCTTCGCAGAAGGCGGAGAAGCTGCTCGAAAAGGCCGTGGCGAACAAGGGCCGCGCGGACAACCCGTACGTCCCGGCCGGCTTCAAGGTCGCCGAGAACCTCGGCGGGGCCTACGGCGGGCGCTGCTACGTGCGCGACCCGGCGGTGCCCGAGCCCGACCTGCGCCGCCTCCGTTCGTTCGGCCAGCCGGACGCCGGCTACGTCTTCATGCTCGAGAAGGAGACGACGAAGCAGGGTTCCGAAATCTACGTGCCGATCTACGTGGAGCGCCGCGCCCGCCTCACGGGCGACACGCTCCTGCGCGCCAACACCGGCAACGACCCGATGAAGGGCATGGTCGTGAACCTCCGCTTCAACAGCGAGGGCGCGAAGAAGTTCGCCGACATCACGACCAAGTTCTGCAAGACGCAGACCCGCCCCGGCCGCCAGATGGCGATCGTGCTGGACGACATCGTCTACTCGGCCCCGGTCCTCAACGAGCCGATCCGCGGCGGTTCCGCCGAGATTTCCGGCCGCTTCACGCCGGAAGAGGCCGCGCAGCTCAAGAACGTGCTCAACGCCGGCGCGATGCCGGCCCCGCTCAAGTTCCTCGGCCGCCGCTTCGTGAACCCGACGCTCGGCGAGGACACGATCGCGAACGCGCGGACGGCGATTCTCGTCGGCTGCGCGGGCGTGCTCCTGTTCATGGTCCTGTACTATCGCCGCCTCGGCCTCGTGGCCGACCTGGCGCTGCTGATGAACTTCGTGCTGCTCCCGGTCTTCGCGGTCGCCTCGTCCGGCTTCCTCTCGCAGATTTCGGGCGACGCGACGCTCTCCGGCGGCTCGATCCTGCGCCTGCCCGTCCTCACGCTGCCCGGCATCGCGGGCATCCTGCTCACCGTCGGCATGGCGGTGGACGCCAACGTGCTCATCTACGAGCGCATCCGCGAGGAGGTGAAGCGCGGCAAGTCGGCCTACCCGGCGATCCTCGCCGGCTACGACCGCGCGCTCTCCGCCATCTTCGACGGCAACATCACCACGATCATCACCGGCGCGATCCTGTTCGTCGTCGGCACGGGCCTCATCCGCGGCTTCGCGGTCACGCTCGTCGCGGGCATCCTCGCCTCGATGTTCACGGCGCTGCTGCTCACGAAGATCGTCTTCCAGACCTGCGTCTCCGAGGAGTCGAAGTGGAAGATTGGCATGCTCCAGGCGGTGCCGGACGGCATCGACCTGCCGTTCGTGAAAAACTTCAAGCGCTTCGCCGCCGTCGCCGTCGCAATCATCGTCGCCACGGTGGGCGTGACGATCGCGCGCGGCCTCTCGGATCCGTCGAGCATCTTCGACGTGGACTTCACCGGCGGCAAGACCATCACCTACGCGGTCGCCCCGGCCGAAGGCGCGGACTCGCTGCCCGCCCCGGCGGACCTCACCGCCGCGGCGCGCGAGGCGCTCGTCAAGGCCGGCATCGACGACGCGGGCGTTCAGCTGCAGCAGTCCGAGGACGGCGCGAACTTCCTCGAGGTGAAGACCGTCTACACGGAACTGGCCGGCGCCGACGGCAAGGCGCTCGACGTCTCGACCGCGATGCAGGCCGCGCTCGCCGGCGCCGCGGAGGACCCCGTGCTCGGCAAGGTCGTCTTCACGCAGTATGCGGACGACACGATCGGCTCGCAGATCGGCAAGGAGATGCGCAATGCGGCGTTCTGGGCGATTTCGCTCGCCGTCGTGGCGATGCTCGTCTACATCTACTTCCGCTTCGAGTTCGGCTTCGGCATCGGCGCGATCGTCGCGCTGGCGCACGACGTCCTGATCACGATCGGAATCTTCTCCTGCCTCGGCTTCCAGTTCAACCTCACGATCGTCGCGGCGCTGCTGACGATCGTCGGCTACGGCGTCAACGACACGATCGTCCTGTTCGACCGCGTCCGCGAGGAGATCAAGCGCGACCAGAAGACGGACTTCCCGGCGATCGTGAACCGCTGCGTGAACCTCACGCTCTCGCGCACGGTCCTCACGTCGCTCACGACGCTCATCCCGGTCGTCGCGCTCGTCGTCTTCTGCTCGGGCTCGATCCGCGGCTTCGGCGTGTGCATGCTGATCGGCGTGATCGTGTCCACGTTCTCGTCGATTTTCGTCGCCTCGCCCGTGATGCTCGCGTGGTACCACGGCCGCCGGCCCGACTTCCGCAAGGCCGGCGCCTAGCCGCCGGATGCCCCGGTCCGCGGCCGCGGACCGGGGCATGCGAACCTGGAACCTGCGAACAAGGAGATGCCATGACAACCGCAATCATCGTCGCCGCCGGCAAGAGCGAGCGCATGGGTGGCAAGGCCGACAAGGCCTTCCTCTCGTTGGGGCCGAAGCCCGTCCTCGCCTATTCGCTCATGACGCTCGACGGCAACGCCGGGATTGACGACATCGTCCTCGTCGTGCGCAAGGAGCAGCTTCTCGCCGCGCAGGGTCTCGTCCAGATGTTCGGGTGCCGCAAGGTTCGCAAGATCGTGCCGGGCGGTCCGACTCGCCTCGCGTCCGTCCGCAACGGCCTGGACGCCTGCGATCCGGACGACACGCGCCTCGTGCTCGTCCACGACGGCGCGCGTCCGTGCGTCACGCACCAGATCGTCGCGGACTGCATTGCGTCCGCCAGGAAGCACGGTTCGGGCGTCGCCGCCACGAAGCTCGTCGACTCCGTCAAGACCGCCGGCAGGAACGGGATCGTGACGGGGTCGCTCGACCGCGAGAAGGTCTGGACGGTGCAGACGCCGCAGGCGTTCCGCTTCGACCTGCTGCGGCGCGCCGTCGCGGCCGTCGACGACAAGGACCCCCGCATCACGGACGAATCGTCGGCCGTGGAGCTTCTCGGCGAGCCGGTCCGGCTCGTGCAGACGTCCACGCCCAATCCCAAGGTCACGGTCCCCGAGGACCTCGTCACGGCCGCCCGCCTGCTCGGCGTTTCCGTCTAGCCCGGTTCCGCATTCAGCCGCTCCGCATGGACAAGAAGATCGCAGTCCTCGGCGACATCCACGCCAACCTCGACGCCCTCGACGTCGTCCTCGCGGACGCGAAGGAACAGGGCGCCACGGACTGGATCTGCGTGGGCGACGTGGTCGGCTACAACGCCTGCCCGAACGAGTGCTGCGCGAAAATCCGCGAGCTGGGCGCCGTGACCGTGTGCGGCAACCACGACCACTATTGCGCGTTCGACGAGTCGCTGGAGGACTTCCACCCGCTCGCGGCGGCGGTCGTCGCGTGGACGCGCCGCCAGCTCTCGACCGAAAACCGCGAGTGGCTCCGCTCGCTGCCCTACCAGAAGGTCGTGCGCGGGCTCACCGTCGTCCACGCCACGCTCGACCAGCCGGAACACTGGGGCTACGTGTTCGAGTCCGTCGAGGCGGAGCCGAGCTTCACGTACCAGCGCACGCAACTGTGTTTCCACGGCCACACCCACGTGCCGGCCGTGTTCGAACAGCACGGGTTCGGCGCGGTCGGCCGGTTGCCGGCGGAGGACTTCCAGCTCGTCCTGGGCCGCAAGTATTTCGTGAACACCGGATCGGTCGGGCAGCCGCGCGACTCCGATTCGCGGGCCTCCTACATCCTGTACGAACCCGGCAGCCGCACCATCCGGTTCCGCCGGCTCGACTACGACGTCTCCGCCGCCCAGCAGCGCGTCCTCGCCGCCGGGCTTCCCGAACATTTGGCCCGGCGTCTCGCCGCCGGCCGTTGAACAAAAAGACAATCCGGACGACACAAAATGAAACGATTCCTCCGATTCGGCGCGTTCGCGCTTTGCGCGGCCCTGCTCTCCACGCTACCTGCCGGTTGCGGCGACGACGGCGGCGGCGGAAACGACGACGTCGGCGACAACGACAAGAACCTCGTCGCCTGCGTCGGCGACTCGATCACCCAGGGCTACGCCTGCATCGGCCCGTCGTATCCGTCCCGCCTGGCCGTCTACTCCGGCAAGCAGGTCAAGAACTACGGCGTCGGCGGCACGACGAGCGCCTACGGCGCATCCATCATCGGAAGCGTCCTCTCCCGCAAGCCCGGCTACGTCTGCGTCCTCTTCGGCGCCAACGACTGCATCGCGGGAGCCAGCCCCGCGTCGACCGTCGGGAACCTCCGCCGGATCGTCCAGGCCTGCAAGGCCAACAAGTCGAAGGTGATCGTCGGAACGCCCACGCCCATGATCGGTCCGCACCGCGGGTACAACAGCCACGTGAACGCCCTCGTCCCCGCCATCAAGGCGATGTGCAAGGAGGAGGGCGTCCCGTGCGTCGACCTCAATTCCGCGTTCGGCGACGGGACGAAATACCTCAATCCCGACGACGGTCTCCACATGAACGACGCGGGCAGCGACCTCATCGCGAAGAAGTTCAACTCGAAGATCTAGGCCGGGCGTGGCGCGCCGCTCGATCCTCCACGTGGACATGGACGCGTTCTTCGCGTCCGTCGAGCAGCGCGACCGCCCGGAACTCCGCGGCCGGCCCGTGATCGTCGGGGCCGGCCCGCACGAACGCGGCGTCGTCTCGACTTGTTCGTACGAGGCGCGCCGCTTCGGCGTCCATTCGGCCATGCCCTCGCGCGAGGCGTTCCGCCTCTGCCCGCAGGGCGTCTTCCTTCCGCCGGACGGGGCCCGCTACATGGCGGCCTCGGCGAAGGTCTTCGGGATCTTCGACCGCTACACGCCGCTCGTGCAGGGGCTCTCGTGCGACGAGGCGTTCCTGGACGTGTCCGGGGCGGAGAAGCTTTTCGGCGACGCCGTCTCGATCGCCCGCCGCATCCGCGCCGACATCGCCGGCGAGCTGCACCTCACCGCCTCGGTCGGCGTCGCGACCAACAAGTTCCTCGCCAAGGTCGCGTCGGACCTGAACAAGCCGGACGGTCTCACGGTCGTTCCGGAGGACGCGGAGGGCATCCGCGCGTTCCTCGCGCCGCTGCCCGTCGGCCGCATCTTCGGCGTCGGCCGTGTCACGGGCGAAGCCCTCGCCGCGGCCGGCATCCGCACGATCGGCGACCTGCAGCGCGCGGA
>JAFPUX010000437.1 GCA_017413145.1 Kiritimatiellia bacterium
CGAGCAGCGCGGCGGCGAGGAAGGCGGTGGTCGTCGTTCGCATGGGCGGGGCATTATAGCCGCCGCCCGCGCGCGTGTCCCGCGCTGGACACGCGCGCGCAATTCTGGTAGATTGCACGGGCACGGGAAACTGCCATGACGAACATCCGATCCCTCTTTTTCCTCTCGGCCGCCGCCGCGTTGCAGGTCTGCGCGCAGGAGCCGGCTCCCTCCGCCCCCGCGTCCGCCCCCGCCGCGCCCGTGCGCCGCGGACTGCCGCCCGAGGCGTTCACGACGCCGACGAACTTCGTGTACCTGGTCGACCTCTCCGGCGAAGTCCGCGCCGGGCGCGGGACCGACGGCGCGTGGTTGCCCGAGAACTGGCTCGAGGACCAGGCCGCCGCGATGCAGCGATCGCTCCAGGTCGGCGTGAAGACCGCGCACGGGCCGTTCGAAGACCGTGACGGAGCATCGTCGGAACCATTCGTTTCCTCGCCGCACCTGTCGCTCTCCTGGCCGGACGGCGACGCCGGCGGCGGCGACGATCCCCGCTTCGTGGCGCGCCGCCTCTTCAAGCTGTTCCCCGACGCGAAGATCCTCGTGATCCTCGCCGAGGGCGAGAACCTGCCGCCGGTCCTCGCGTCGCCTTACGAGAACTGGGTCGTCATGGACGCCGGTTGGGTGAAGCGCGGCGGCGGGGACGCGGCGCTTCTCGCCGACCGGATGGGCAAGCGCGTCTACCAGGCGCTGGGCGCGTGTTGCGGCGCGGCGTACCATCCGGAGCGCGAGGCGGTGATGCGCTACAGCCCGACGCCCGAAGCGCTCGACGAGTGCCTTTCCCACAACTTCCACCCGCTCAACTCGAACGCGTTCTCGATCGTCGCGCGCGCCGTCGGACTCGATCCGGTGCGGCTGCGTCCGCGCAAGGAACTCCTCGAGATGGGCATCCTCAAGCCGCGCGTCCCGGCGGCGGCGGTGACGAACGCCCCGCCGGCCGCCGAAAACGCCGGATCGGCGGAGAATGGCAAAAACGATTGATTTTTCCGTGCGTTTCGTGTAGACTGGGCGCCCGTGCGAACGAGAAAAAAACGTTTCCCGGAAAATTTTTCTCGAAAAACGACCCCTCTCGTTCGTATTAATGCATGAAAACGAATCGCGCGACTCCGCGGTTCGCCCCTTTTGGAGAAAAACCATGAGCGAAGAACAACCCGAAATCGACCTGAACGACCCGAACCTCGACGAGCGCGACCGCTCGTTCCTCGAGATGCAGAAGCTGTTCGAGGAGATGTCGTTCCGCGAGCGCTGGCACAAGATGATGACCGGCCTCAAGATGCCGCACGACACCGGCGAATACAAGTTCGCCAAGCTGCAGTTGCAGCGCATGTCCGCCCCCGTCGCGGCGGTTCTCGTGCCGCTTTTCGCGTGCCTGCTGCTGCTCCTGCTGCGCCAGAGCGCGCCGCCGCCCGCCCAGACGATGGCGGTCGAAGTGGTCGAGCCCGATCCGGCCGAGGAGATCGAGCCGGAGCCGCCGCCGGAGGAGATTCCGCCGCCGGACGAGCTCGAGCCGATCGACGTGGACTTCAACGGCCCGCCCAGCGATCCGACGCCGGTCGAGACGCCCGTGGAGATCGTCTCCGAGGCGTTTTCGCCCCAGCCCGCGGAAGTGACGACCGTCACGTTCGTGAAGAGCCCGATCGTGATGAAGGGCATCATGTCGAGCCGTACCCCCGGCATGCGCGGCAAGGCGCTCTCGCGCTACGGCGCCGGCGGCGGCGACGCGGTCGTCATGCACGCGCTGCGCTGGCTCAAGATGGTCCAGAATTCCGATGGTTCGTGGGACGGCTGCCGCCCCGCGATGACGGGTCTGGCGATCCTCACGTTCCTCGCCCACAACGAGCTGCCCGCCGGCCCCGAGGAGGAGTTCGGCCCGACCGTCGAGAAGGCGATCAAGTGGCTCTGCGAACACCAGAACGGGGACGGCATGTTCTCCGGCAAGGACAGCAACAACTACGCGCAGTCGATCGCGACCTACGCGCTCTGCGAAGCCTACTCCATGACGAAGAACCCGCTCGTCAAGGAGGCGGCCGAAAAAGCCGTCCGCCCGATCATCCAGGGACAGCACCCGAACGGCGGCTGGGACTACAACTACCGCCAGTCCGAGCGCGACGACATCTCCTACATGGGATGGGCGGCGCAGGCCATCAAGGCGGCCCACACGGCCGGTCTGCAGGTCGACGGCCTCGAGGAGTGCTACAAGAAAATCTCCCAGGGCATGCTCATCCAGTACGACCAGAGCTACGGCGGGTTCGGCTACTGCTCCCCGAGCCACTCCGGCCTCTCCGGCGTCGGCGCGCTCTGCATGCAGCTCGTGGGAGACTACAACTCGCCCCAGGTGAAGCAGACGATGCAGATGCTCTCCGCCTCGCAGTTCGGCTGGGACAAGTACGACGGCCCGCAGCCCTACACGCTCACCAACGGCCAGAGCCCGATCTACTTCTGGTACTACATGACGCAGGCCTTCTTCCAGGAGGGCGGCTCCGCGTTCGCCAACTGGAACAAGCAGTTCCTCCCGGAGCTGATCAAGCGCCAGGTGGTCGAAAAGGAGAGGATCGCCGACCTCAAGGGCAAGATGCGCGACGTAGGCTACTGGGACTCCCCCTCCGCCAGCGAGCACCACGTCGACGGCGGCGCGCAGTTCTCCTGCACGCGCTGGAGCAAGGGCGCCGAGGTCGCCGGCACCACGACGATGGGCCGCCGCGTCCAGGACACCTGCCTGTGCGCGCTGCAGCTGATGGTGTACTACCGCTTCCTCCCCGCTTCGCAGATGCAGAACGAGGCGAACAAGGCGCCGGACGTCGCGGCCGCCGTCAAGGCCAAGGGCAAGTCCGGCAACATCAAGGTCGGCGCCAAGCGCCGCGAGTAGAGGCCGGCTCCGCCACCAACACCCGGAGACCGCGGCTTTCGCCGCGGTCTCCGCTTTTTCGACATTCGAATTCCGCTTTTCAATTCGCCTTTTTAAGGGGTCTGTCCCCTTAAAAAAGTGACTGAAAGAGAACAAGTTGCTGGATTCGCGGTGGAGTGGGTTAGGCAAAGGCGACGGCGAGCGCCTGGGCGCAGGCGGGCAGGCGGCCGGTTTCGAAGGCGAGGTCGAGGACGGTATAGCGTGGGGCGAGAATCTGCGCGGCGAGTGCCGAGGCGGCCAGGCGCGCGGGAGCGAGGCCGAGCGCGGCGGGGTCGACGGCGCATCCCGCGGCATGCAGCATCGCGGCGGCGCGTTCCGGCGCCATGAGCTGTGCGTCGCACTTCGCGCGGAGCGGCTCCCAGAGCGATGCGGCGCGCGACAGGCGGGCGCGCAGGGCGTCCGGCGCGAGAGTCTTCGCGCGGACCGCGGCGAGCGCGCGTTCACGCAGCGTGCCGTCCGGGAAGAGTTCGCGGACGAACGCTTCGCGCTCCGCGGGGGACGGCGCCGCGGCGACGGCGGCCGGGACGTCCGCTTCCGCAAACGGTCGCTCGAAAAGCTTGCCCCAGACGACCATCGCGCAGAGCGTGCCGAGAGGCAGCTGCCGGCCAAGGCCGGCGAAGGACCAGACGTCCGCGAAGGCGTGTGCGGCGGAAGCGACGGGGCGGTCCGAGCCGTACAGGCGGACCGCTTCCGCGACGCCGGCCAAACCGGCGCGCAGGTCCGCGAGGGCGTCCGGGTCGCCGGTCTCGGCCTCGCGCGGATGCAGCGTGCGGGCGGCGAGTTTTTCCTGCGCGGCGCGCCAGGCGTCCGGCGGGATCGGGCCGTCGTCCGCGACCGCGGCGGCGAGCATCCAGTCCGCGCCGGCCGCGAACTGCGCGAAGAGCTCGCCGTAGGCGGCGGCCGTCCCGCCGCGGAGCGCGGCGGCGAGGGCGTCGAGCGCGGCCTGCGCGGAGACGTCCGCGGTCATGCGACCCCCGTTTCGGTGCAGAGGAGCCACGCCATGTAGCCGGCGTAGAGGAACAGGAGCAGCCAGCCAGCCGGCCGTGCCAGGCGGCGGACGTCCGCTTTCAGCCAAATGAACGGGAACGGAAGCCAGAACAACAGGGCGAACGTCAGGAAAAAGGCAACGAAAACGTCGCGGTCGGCGACGGCGGGAGCGACCGATTCCATCGGGCGGATCGCGCCGGCGAGGCCGACCACGGCGAGCGTGTTGAAGAGGTTCGAGCCGATGACGTTGCCGACCGCGAGATCGTCCTCCCCCTTGCGCGCGGCCGCGACGGACGAAGCGAGCTCCGGCAGCGACGTGCCGACCGCGACGACGGTAAGCCCGATCAGCAGTTCGCTCACCCCGAGCGCGCGGGCGACGCCGGCGGCGCCCCAGACGAGCGCTCGCGAGGACGCGACGAGGACGACGAGCCCGGCGAGCGTCCAGAACGCCGCCGCGCGCCCCGAGAGTCCGCCGCCGGGGGCCCCTCCCGCGACCGCCGCTTTTTTGCCGCGGACGGCGGACCGGATCGACAGTCCGAGCCACGCGGCGAACACGGCGAGCAGGATCCAGGCGTCGGCGCGGGAAAGGGTTCCGTCGACGAGGAGCATCCAGGAGAGCGCCGTCACGGCGAACAGGACCGGCAGGTCGAACCGGAGCGCCGCGCGCGGGATGACGAGGGGCGAAATCGCGGCCGACAGGCCGAGGATGAGCGCGATGTTGCAGATGTTGGAGCCCCAGGCGTTGCCGAGAGCGATCTCGGAGTCGCCGCCGGCGGCGGCGAACGCGGAGACCGTGAGTTCCGGCGCGCTCGTCCCGAAGCCGACCACGACCATGCCCACGAGCAGCGCGGGCACGCCGAGCAGGCGCGCCGTCGCCGCGGCGCCGTCCACGAAGCGGTCCGCGCTCCACACGAGCGCGGCGAGACCCAGGACGACGGCGGCGAGCTGGAGGGCGAGGTCCATGTCGGCGTTTTACGCTTGCCCGGCCTCGGCGGCGGCTTCCGCCGCGGACTGGATGGCGACGGGCGCGAAGACGTCGCGGCAGACCTCGGTGCAACCGCAGGCGTCGACCACGTCGCGCACGAACTCCGCCACGTTCTGGTAGCGGAACGAGACCTCGTAGGCGGCGCCCTTGGCAAGCACGCGCGCGAGGCCCTCCGGCAGCGCCGAGAAGTCGGGACGGACGCCCTGCAGCAGGTCGTCCACGGTCGTCCCGGCCGGGAACGGGTAGCAGCCCATGAACATCAGGTACGCCATGACCGTGAGCGCGTAGATGTCGGCGGGCGGGCCGACGACTTCGCCGCGCAACTGCTCCGGCGGCATGAACTCGGGCGTGCCGACGATGTAGCCTTCCTCCTGGCTCGCGTCGCGCAGGACGGCCGAGCCGAAGTCGATGACCTTGAGTTCGCCCGCCTCCGTGACGTAGACGTTCTCGGGCTTCACGTCCTTGTGCACGACGTTGTGCGCGTGGGCGTAGTCGAGCGCGGAGCCGACCTGCTGCAGGATGCGGCAGGTCGTGACGGTCGAGAGGGCGCCGACGTCGAGGATGATGTCGCGCAGCGGCCGGCCGCGCACCTGTTCCATGACGATGTAGTGGCAGCCGTTGTAGACGTGGAAGCCGTAGAGGCGCAGGATGCAGCGGTGCGAGAGCTGCATCGTGATGCGGGCCTCGTCCTTGAAAGACTCCAGCACGCCGGGTTTCTCGACGAGCTCGCGGTTCACGACCTTGAGCGCGACGTCGATGCCGAGGAACTTGTCGCGCGCGTGGAACACGGTGCCCGTGCCGCCGCGCCCGAGCAGGTCGACGATCTCGTAGAGGTTCGGGTCGGGGCCCTGGGGGCCGCGCGGCTTCGGCGGTTCGGCGGCGGCCTTCGCGCCCCCGACGACGATCTTGGCCGGTCCGGGCTTGCCGGGGGCCGGCGAGCGCATCGTGCCGCCGATGCGGATGACGCGCTTGGTTCCGGGCCCGGCGGAGAGCCGGATGCTTCCGGAGGCGCCGGCCGGCGTGCCGTCCGCGGCGTCCG
>JAFPUX010000438.1 GCA_017413145.1 Kiritimatiellia bacterium
GAAAACGTGCACGAGCGCCAGCTCGAACGGCGTTGCGGCGCCGTCCGCGCGGACGAGCGCGTCCAGCATCGCGACGAGCCGGCGGTTGTCCGCCTCCGGGCGGTCGCGCAGCGCGGACACGGCGATTTCGCACGCGGCGCGGCGCGCGCGCATGTCGAGCGGACGCAGTTTGTCCGACCACTCGAGCGCCGCGTTGGCGAGCTCGCCGCCGGGCTGGGCGTCGTCGATCGCCTTCGTCTGCGCGGCGCGGACGTCCGCGTCCTCCGCGTCGACCAGCATGCCGAGCAGCACCGCCGGCGCGGTCTCCGGTTCGCGTAGCGCGGGACCGCGCAGGATCGGCCAGAGGTCCTCCCCGGCGGCGGCGGCGGGCGGCGGTTCCGCCTCCCCCGAACCCCCTCCGGCCGGCGCGGGCGGCGGCTCCGCCGTCGTTCCGGCGCCCTGCGCCCCGGCCGCCGCGATTCCGCCCATGAAGAGGATGCGCCGCAGGAAGGGATCTTCCTCCTCCTCCTGTTCGGTGGCGCCGGCGGCGCGGAGCTCGGCGCGGCGCGCCAGGATGCGGCGCGTCTCGCCGTAGTCGCCGGCGAAGGACGCGTCGTAGCGGCGGATGCGGTCCTCCAGCGGCGGGTGCGTGGCGAAGAGGCCGGCGAAGCCGGAGGCGAAGAACATGTGGGAGATTTCCGACGCCTTCGGGTTGGCAACGGACGACCCCTCCGCCGTGGCGCCGATGACCTTGAGCGCGGACGCCATGCCGTGCGGGTTGCGCGTGAACTGCACGGACGAGGCGTCCGCGAGATATTCGCGTTGGCGCGAGATGACGGCCTGCAGGAGCCGCCCGAAGAACACGCCGACGGAACCGATCAACCACACGAGCAGGCCGATTACGGCAATGCCGAGGCCGATCGCGACGCCCGAATTGTCGTCCTTCGACCGGCGCGGGCGCGAGGAGGCCGCGATCCGGAGGCCGACCTGCGCGGCGATGCGGCCGAGCACCGCGATGCAGATGATGCCGAAGATGGTGGCGATCAGGCGGACGTTGAGCCGCATGTCGCCGTTGAGGATGTGCGAGAACTCGTGTCCGACGACGGACTGCAGCTCTTCCCGGTTGAAGTGCTCCAGCGCGCCGGCGGTCACGGTGACCGACGCGTCCGACGGCGAGTAGCCCGCCGCGAACGCGTTGATGCCCGGTTCCCCGTCGAGCACGTAGACCGCGGGGATGGCGATGCGCGAAGCGATCGCCATCTCCTCGACGACGTTCAGGAGCCGCCGCTCCGCCGGATCCTTTGTGTTCGCCGCCACGCGCCGGCCGCCGAGCGATTCGGCGACCGCCGCGCCGCCCGCGGAGAGCTGCATCGTCTTGACGAGCGACGCCCCGCCGACGATCCCGACGACGATCCCGACGATCCAAAGGAACAGCTGCGGCTGCCAGAGGATCGCGCGCGTCTGCTCATCCGTGAGGATGCGGCCGTCCGACTCCAGCGCGTACATGCCCCAGACCGGCAGGGCGTAGAAGACCCCGACGATGCAGCACAGGCAGAGCACGTAGAGCAGGACGAGGCGCCTCGTCCGCTTGCGCGCCTGTTCCTGGTACTGGAGGAAGGAGGGCATCAGGTCTTGAAGGTCTTGAAGGTCTTGAAAGTCTTGAAAGTCGACAGACTTTCAGACCTTCAGACCTTCGGACCGGCGGCTAGAACGACACCTTCGGCGCCTCGCGCATCTCGGGCGTTTCGACCTCGAGCAGCTTGGCCTCGGTGAAGCCGAACATGCCCGCGAGGAGGACGGCCGGGAAGACGGCGCGCGTGTTGTTGTAGTCCGTGACGGCGTCGTTGTACGCCTGGCGCGCGAACGAGACCTTGTTCTCGGTCGTGGTGAGCTCTTCCTGCAGGGCGAGGAAGTTCTGGTTCGCCTTGAGCTCGGGGTAGCGTTCGACCGTGACGAGCAGGCGCGAGAGCGCGCCGCCGAGCGCGGCTTCGGACTGCGCGAGGCGCGCCATCGCGTCCGGATCGCCGGCGGCCTTCGCGGCGGCTTCGGCCGCGGTGGCCGCGATGTTGCGGGCCTTGATGACGGCCTCGAGCGTCTCGCGCTCGTGCTTGGCGTAGCCCTTGACCGTTTCGACCAGGTTGGGGATCAGGTCGTAGCGGCGCTTGAGCTGGACGTCGATCTGCGCGAACGCGTTCTTGTAGGCGTTGCGCTTGCGGGTGAGCCCGTTGAAGACGCCGATCGCCCAGAAGGCGAGGACGGCGACGACGATCAGGACGATCGCCCACGCGGGGAACGACGCGGACTGCGCCGCGTTTTCGGCTTGTGCGAGGAGGGGAATCATGGTTGGTTCCTTTCTTGTTGGTTTTAGGTTGGAGGTTAGAGGTTAGAGGTTGGGATTGTCCACAAATCGCAATTGTTCATCAGTGTCCACAAAGCCAAATTCAAATCAATTCTCCGCGTCCTCCGCGGACTCCGCGTGGGGTCTTTCCTCCGCGCCCTCCGCGGACTCCGCGTGGTTTTTTTCCTCCGCGCCCTCCGCGGACTCCGCGTGGGGTCTTTCCTCCGCGCCCTCCGCGGACTCCGCGTGGTTTTTTTCCTCCGCGCCCTCCGCGGACTCCGCGTGGTTTTTTTCCTCCGCGCCCTCCGCGGACTCCGCGCGAGATTCATCCGCGGACTCCGCGTGAGATTCATCCGCGCCCGGGCTCCGCGTGACGTGGCGGAGCTTGTCGAGGATCACGAGGTCGATGCCGTTCAGGCGGCGGGCGATCGGGCGGTCGCCGATGACGGAGGAGAGGCGGTCGCCGGCGAAGAGGACGGTGAAGCCTTCGCAGCGGAGTTCGACGAGGTCGTCCGCCGGGTCGAGGAAGAACGGGTCGATCGTGCCGTTTTCTTCCTGGAGCGAATGGCACCAGGCGGAGAGAAGCCCGCGGTCGTCGTCGGTCCAACGGGGCCGTTCGATCCATTCGCTGGCGTCGCGTGGTCCGCGGACGACCGTGACGGCGTCCCAGTCGACCGATTCGAGATCGACCGGCGGGGGCGCGAACCGGACGGCGTCCCAGTCGACCGACGCTTCGACCCGCGGGGGAGCGAACCGGGGGGTCCAGTTGCGGAGGAACCGGTCGACGCCGTTCCAGACGCAGCGGACGGCGAGCAGGGCGGCGAGGACGAGAACGACGCGCAGGACGCGGCGGGGCCAAACGCCTTCCGGTCCGCGGGCGGGCGCGGGCGGACGCGAAGCCGGGACGGGCAGGAGCCGCAGCAGCCCGGCGGCGAAGAGAAGCTGCGCGAACTGGGCGAAGACCGCCGCGAGGAGCAGGGCTTCCCGCACGCCCAAACCGCCTTCCGACGCGCTCGAGTCGTTCCAGAGGACCGCGGCCACGACGAATGCGACGGCCGCGAACGCGGCGAGCACGCACGCGACGACGACCGGCGCGGACCAACGGCCGGGTTCGTCCGGAAGTCCGCCTTCGGCGGCGAGACGGCGCAGGACCGAGCGGACGGCCGCGAGGACGAAGAGCGCGACGACGGCCGGCAGGAGCTGGGCCGCAAGCAGGCCGAGCGCGACGGACGTCCCCAGGGACAGCCCGGCGCCGAACCAGCCGTTGAAGAGCGTGGACAGCGCGTCGAGCGCCGCCAGCGCGCCGCCCGCGGCCAGCGCGGCGGACGTCCACGCTTCGAGGCGGCGCAGCGCGGCGGCGTCCGCCGGGGCGTCCGCCGCCGGCACGGTGCGGTC
>JAFPUX010000055.1 GCA_017413145.1 Kiritimatiellia bacterium
GCCTGACGGAGAATGCCATTTTTCTGTATTTTTCAAACCCTGCCAGGGCTGTGTGTTTTTCAAAATTCCAGGGAAAATGCGCCCCGTCCACGATCACGCCGCCGATCGCGTTCCCGCCCGCGGTGCGGTCGCTCGAGGAGGCGTCCGCGATCGTCGAGGCGTCGCTGCGGAAGCTCGGCTCGGAGCTCGACAAGAAGCTGCCCGAGGCCGCCTCGATGATCCTCGAGGCGGACGTGATGATGCTCCACGACGAGACGTTCACCGGGCAGATCGCCAAGGCGGTCGGCGGCGGCGCCTCGCTGCCCGAGGCCGTCGCGCGCACGGCGTCCGACTACATCGCGATCTTCGAGGCGTCCGACAACGACTACATGCGCGAGAAGGCGCGCGACGTGGAGGACCTCGCGGTCCGCCTGCTCGACGCCCTCGTCTCGGCGAACCCGGACGCGCCGGCGGCCTCGCGCGCCGCGTCGGTCGTCGTCGCCGAGAAGATGCTGCCCTCGGACGTGCTGCGCGTCGCGCGCGACGGCGTGGCCGGCATCGTGCTGTGCGCGGGCGGCGCCACGGCGCATGTCTCGCTCCTGGTGCGCTCGCTGCGCATCCCGATGGTCGTCGTCAAGTCGCGCGACCTGCTGCGCCTCGCGGAGGGCGAGACGGTCATCCTCGACTGCGCCAACGACACGGTCTACGTCCACCCGGACGCGGCGCTCGCGGAGAAGTTCCGCAACCGCGCGGGCGAGGAGGCCGCCGAGGCGCGCCGCCTGCGCGAGGTGAAGCCCGAGACGCGCACGCTCGACGGCGAGCGCGTCGTGCTCGAGGCGAACGTGAACATCCTCGCCGACCTCGATTCGGCTGTCGCCGCGAAGGCGGAGGGCGTGGGCCTGTACCGCACCGAGTTCCCGTTCCTCATGCGCCCGTCGATGCCGACGGAGGCGGACCAGTTCTCGATCTACTCGCGCGTGCTCGAGCGCATGGGCGGCGCGCCGGTCGTGTTCCGGACGCTCGACGCCGGCGGCGACAAGGCGATCCCGTACCTCTACCGCGGCCAGGAGGAGAACCCCGCGCTCGGCCTGCGCTCGATCCGCTTCTCGCTCAAGTACCCCTACATCCTCGACCAGCAGCTGCGCGCGATCCTGCGCGCCGTCCAGAAGAGCGGCAACGAGCATGTCGGCATCATGTTCCCGATGATCTCCTCGGTCGAGGAGTTCCGCGCCGCGCGCGAGCACGTCGAGACGTGCCTCGCCGCGCTGCAGACCGAGATCGGCGACAAGGACCTGCTCGCGCCCGCGATCGGCGCGATGGTCGAGGTGCCGGCCGTGGTCGGCGTCCTGGACGCGATCGCCGAGGAGAGCGACTTCCTGTCGGTCGGCACGAACGACCTGATCCAGTACACGCTCGCCGTGGACCGCACGAACGCGGCCGTCGCGCCGTCCTACGTCGCGCACCACCCGGCGGTGCTGAAGCTGCTGCGCGTGATCTCGACGATCGCCGCGCGCCACGGCACGCCCGTGTCGGTGTGCGGCGAGATGGGGCGCGACCCGCGCTACATGCCGTTCCTGATCGGCATCGGCGTCCGGACGTTCTCGCTGGAGCCGGCGCAGATCCCGCGTTGCCAGGAGCTCGTCTCGCGTTGCACGGTCCCGGCCTGCGAGGCCTACGCGCGCGATCTGCTCTCGATGTCGACGGTCGCCGACATCGAGGCGCGCATCGACGAATTCTCCCGCGCGACGTTCGGCTAGCGCAGCGCCGCTTCGAGCGCGGCGCGCGGAATCGCGCCCTCGCGGAAGAGCGTCAGCGCGCCGTCCGCGCCGACGTGCGCCACGGTGCTCGCGACGCCGCCCGGCGACGGGCCGGCGTCC
>JAFPUX010000439.1 GCA_017413145.1 Kiritimatiellia bacterium
GGCGGGCGGCGGGGCGAACGAGGCGGCGGAGGCCGCCGGGGCGGCGGCGGCGTTCTGCGCGGCGCGGCGCTCGCGCGGGATCCCGAACGCGAGCAGGCCCATCTGGGCCATGAGCGCGGCGCGCAGGGCGAACGCCTCCGACGGCCGGAACGCGAACGTGTAGAACTGGCGCGCGTTCGGGTCGGCCTTGGGCGTGCGGCCCACGCCGAGGATGTAGCCGGGACGCTCCGGATCCTCGGCGCGCTTGAGCGACACGGACGTCGTCGCCTGGGCGGAATTGTGGTAGAGGCCGTCCCTCCCCGCGTGCACGAGCGAGGTCGCCTGGCCGCCGAAAACCATCAGGATTTCGGCGACCTCGAGAAAACCGAGCTTCACGGACGCCTTGTTCGCCCAGTCGAACGAGGCGAATCGGTCGGGCCCCTGCGAGCCCAGGTTGCCGACGGTCTTCTGCTTCGCGATCGAGAAGAAGACCGCGCCGTCCCGGTCCGCGGTGGCCGGCTCGACGCGGAATCGGATCGCGACGCCTGTGTTTTTCCCGTTGGCGTGGTAGTAGGCGAGTTCCGGTTCGAAGTCGCCCTTCGGGACGTCGAAGACCGCGGTGGCCTGGGTGTTGTCGTTCGTGTCGTTCATGGTTTTGTCCTTTCTTTTCGTTGTGTTTTGCGTCGCGCCGGATTCATTCCCTTGCGACGAGGACAAAACTACCAGACGACCCCCACAAAAATGTTTCACGGGGATTGACATTTTCCGGAAAATTTATGATAGTATCGACAATTACGCGAATTCGGCCGGGTCCGTCCTTCCGCGGGGAGGAAAACAAGGGAGGCGGACGGCCGTGGAGAGCCGTCCGCCTCGAAGTGGTCGGGGTGAAGAGATTTGAACTCTTGACCTTTTGGTCCCGAACCAAACGCGCTACCAGTCTGCGCTACACCCCGGGTCGCGTGAAGCAACGGCGCGGAATCCTAGCGAATTCCCGGCGGAAAGTCAACGGCGTTTTTCCGCGAAGTCCCGCGCCGCCGGCCCCCTTTGTCTTTTCGCGCGCGTTTTGCTAGAATGCGGTCCATGAAACGGTTCCTTTCCGCGGCCGGACGGTTCTGGCCCGCGTGGCTCTTCCTGGGCGCGCTCGCGCTCGCGGCGTTCGTTTTCGCGGACGCCCTCCCCGCGATGAGAGTGCTCAATTCCCCCGATGCGGGCGCGAACTTCTCGATGCCCGGCCTCCTGCGCCGCATCGTCGACTGGGGCTCCGGTTCGGCCGTCCTGAACCACGACGAACTGCTCCGCATCCTGCTGCCGCCGCTCGCGTTCCACGAGGTCTCCTACATGGTCTCGACCGCGCTGACGGCGCTCGCGCTCGCGGTCTACCTGCGAGCGCTGGGTCTCGCTCCACCGGCCTGTTGCGCCGGCGGTCTCGCGTTCGCGTTCGCGGGCTACAATTTCACGCTCTTCAACGCCGGACACCGCGGCTATTTCAACATGATGCCCTACGCGGTCCTCCTGTTCGCCTCGATCGAACGGGCCGTCCGGAAACCGCGGGCCGTCTCGTTCCTCCTGATGGGCGCGTGCGCCGCGTGCGGTCTCGGGTCGCAGCCGGACGTCATGGCGTTTTTGCTGATTCTCGCGATCGCCTACGCGCTCTTCCGCGTCGCGCGGCTCGCCGCCGTCGAAGGCGCCGGCGCGTGCTTCCGCGCGCGGTGGAAGGGCTGGGCGCTCGGCGTCCTGCTCGCCGCCGCGTCGTTCGGCGTCTTCGGCTACGGCACGCTGAAGTACGTGTTCGGGGACGTCGTCGCCGGGCGCAAGTCGCAGATGGGGATCGCGGAAGAGGAACAAACTCGCGCGGAGTCCGCGGAGAACGCGGAAAAGGAATCTCGCGCGGAGTCCGCCGAGATCGACGAAGCGGAGAAACGCCGCCGCTGGATCTTCGCGACGAACTGGAGCCTGCCGCCGGACGAAGTGTCGGAGTTCGTCGCGCCGTCGCTGCGCGGGCTCGATTCGGGCAATCCGAAAGGCCCCTACTGGGGCCGGATCGGCCGCAGCGACGGCTGGGAGGAAACGCACCAGGGCTTCGCCAACTTCCGCCAGCATTCGATCTACCTCGGCGCGCCGACCGTCGGCCTCGCGCTTTTCGCGCTCGTGGCCGCCGCGCTCGCGTTCGTCCGGCGCGGCGGCGTCCGAGCACCGGCCGCGGCGCGCGAC